>JBARNF010001352.1:0-1527 GCA_049802835.1 Bradyrhizobium sp. | reverse complement strand
TCCCCGGCCCTCCCCCGCAAGCGGGAGAGGGTGCACACCGTGACCGCCGCAAGAGCTCAGGTTCAACATCAACAAGTCCCCCACAAACACCGATGCCCGGGACCGGCCCGGGCATCGCAGACGTCTGACTTATCGTCCGGCTCAGGCGTGCTGCTCCTCGAGGCCTTCGCCCATCAGGTGCAGGCCGGGATCGATCAGCTCGCCACGCAGCAGCGCGAGCGGCGCCGCGCGGTACTGCATGAAGTCGTTGAACGGGTCGGTGAGGATCTTGGTCATCCAGACGAGGCCGGTCTCGACGTCGCGGATGAAGAACAGCTGCACGGTCCGGAACACGAGCCCGCCGATGCCGATCACGAGCCACAGCTTGGCGGTCTCGCGCAGGAAGTCCATGGCTGAGGTCCACGGCGTGAAGAAGCCGAAGAAGGTCGGCTGCAGATAGAGCACGACCGGCGCCGCGGCCCAGATCGACATCAAGACGACCTTGCGCTGCAGGTTGTAGCCGACCTTGATCTCTTCCTTGTGTTCATGCGTCGCATGGTTGACGTGGTCGTAGCCCTTCGGCTCGAAGAAGAAGTGTCCGGCCTGGCGCGAGGTCATCGACACCAGCCAGCCGATCAGCGCCGAGACCAGGGGATCGAACACCATCATCGCATAGGCGATCATGAAGCTGAGCGCGCTGACGAAATGGAGGCTCTGGTTGATGCGGCTGTGGTGATAGTAGCGATGGTCGTCCCAGCGCTGGATACGCAGCTGCTCCAAGAAATTTTTCATCATGGTTGCTCCGAGGAATGGGTTGCAAGGCGTGTACAGGGACTAGATGTAGATCGTGTGACATCATCAAGATGTCACACGATTGGACGCGGCGAAACATTGGAAACTACGGGAAAAAGCCGCAGCAGCGGCAGGGAGGGCGACTGCCGCGGCTTCAGGCCGCGGCTGCACGCTCCAACTTGCGGAACCGGACCAGCGAGAAATGTCCCAGCGGCGGAATCAGCCGGCGCTCGGCGAGCTGCATCGTATGGGCACCCGCGAGCCAGCGCAGATAGCGCGACCAGCCGAACTCCGCGGTGCGGAAGCCGAGCCGGCGCACCACCGGCTGCAGCGCCTGCTCGATGATTCGGCGCAGGCCGTCATCCGCGCTGACGCGGGTCAGGATGATCAGCTCGCCGCCCGGACGCAGCACGCGGGCGAACTCGTCGAGCGCGACCTCCGGGTTCGGCACGGCGGTGACGACATATTGCGCCATCACGACGTCGAACGAATCGTCGGGGAATTCGAGATTCTCGGCGTCCATCACCGCGAGACCCTCGACGTTCTTCAGCCGCTGGTCGGCGACCCGTCGCATCGCCTTGCCGAGCATCGCTTCGGAGATGTCGGTACCGAACACGCGGACGTGCGGAGCATAGAGCGGCAGCGAGATGCCGGTGCCGACGCCGACCTCGAGCACGCGTCCGCCGAGCTTGTTGGTGGCGCTGATCGCGGCCTGACGGCCCTTCTCGAACACGCCGCCAAACACCAGATCGTAGA
>JBARNF010001351.1:0-4065 GCA_049802835.1 Bradyrhizobium sp. | reverse complement strand
TGATCACGAACGCGATCGAGGAGTTCCTGCGCTACGATTCCTCGGTGCAGCTGACGGGCCGGGTCGCGCTCGAGGACATCGAGGATCTCGGCGGCCGCCGGATCCCCGCGGGCGAGAGCGTGCTCTGTCTTCTGGGCTCGGCCAACCGCGATCCGGCGGTCTATCCGGATCGTCCGGAAACCCTCGACATCACCAGAGCGAACGTGAAGCCGCTGTCGTTCGGCGGCGGCATCCACCATTGCCTGGGCGCGCAGCTCGCCCGGATCGAGGCCGAGGTCGCGATCGGAACCCTGCTGCGGCGGCTGCCGGAGCTGACGCTGGATGATACCGAGAATCCGGAATGGCGGCCGACCTTCGTGCTGCGCGGCCTCAAGCGGCTGCCGGCCCGCTGGTAACCATCTTCGTTAACGGAGTTGTGCAACGCCGGCCGAAATACCGACAGCGCTGTGACTTCGCCATACTTAATCCTATATGATGCAGCGCTCCGGTATCGATGCCAGTGGGGCCGCGGCCGCATCGGTTGGAACGTTGGGACACCGGAGCGTTGTCCTTTGAGGGAGACCCCGTGCAGACGACCCTGCTCGGCTTGGCGATTGCCTTCATTCTTGCGCTCCTAGCTGCGCTGATCGGCCCGCACTTCGTCGACTGGAACCAGTTCCGGCCGCAATTCGAGGCCGAGGCGAGCAAGGTCATTGGTGTGCCCGTGCGGGTCGCCGGTGCGCTGGATGCACGACTATTGCCGACGCCGACCCTGCGGCTGCGCCAGGTCACGTTCGGTGGTGCCAATGATCTCGGCAAGCTGCGCGCCGACAAGCTCGATGTCGAGTTCAGCCTCGGCGACATGATGCGGGGACAGTGGCGGGCCAACGAGCTCACGATCGGCGGCATGGCGGCCGATCTCGGGCTCGATCCCAAGGGCCGCGTCGACCTGCCGGCCGCTTCCGGCCGGTTCAATCTGGCCGCGCTCTCGATTGACCGCCTGAACCTGACTGGCCGGGTCGCGCTGCATGACGCGGCCAGCCGTTCGACGCTCGAACTCACCGATATCGTCTTCTCCGGTGATGTCCGCTCGCTCGCCGGCTCGCTGCGCGGCGACGGCGCGGTGTCGATCCGCGGTGCCCGCTATCCGTTCCGGGTGTCCTCCAGCCAGGACAAGGATTCCAACGGCCTGCGGGTCCATCTCAACGTGGACCAGGGCGAGCGTCCCGTCGTCGCCGATGTCGAGGGGCTCATCAGCCTCGCCAATCGGACGCCGCACTTCGATGGCGCGTTCACACTGTCCTCGCCCCCCAGGGAGCAGGGCGACGGCAAGGAGAAGCCTGCCAAGGATCAGGCTGCAAAGGATCAGGCCGCAAAGGATCAGGCCGCCAAGGAGGCATCCGCCAAGCAGCCGCCGGCCAAACCGGCCAAGGGCGGTCCTGCGGATGTGGCCGGCGCCACGCCCTGGCGGATCACCGCCAAGATCGCAGGAGATCAGACCGCTGCCAAGCTCGACCAGATCGAGGTCAGCTTCGGTCAGGAGGATCGCTCATTGAAGTTTGCCGGCAGCGGCGACGTCCGTTTCGGTGCCGCACCGGTGCTAAAGGCCTCGCTGGCCGCGCGGCAGCTCGATGCCGACAAGCTCCTGGGTGGCGACGAGGTGAAGGACCGCCGGGCGATCGCGCCCGCGCTGGTGCTGCCGGCCCTGCGCAACTGGATCTCGCAGCTGCCGACCCTGCCGCTGCCCGCCAGCGTCCAGTTCTCAACCGAGCAGATCATGCTTTCGGGCCGCCCGGTGCAGAACTTCACCGCTGATCTGCACAACGAGCCCACGGCGTGGAGCCTCGAGAAGGTCGATCTGCGCGCGCCGGGCTCGACGCATCTGACCTTTCGGACCATCGGCATCTCGACCGCCGTGACGGCGGGCTTCACGGGAGCGCTGGATCTCGACTCGTCGGAGCCCGACACGCTGGTCGCCTGGCTCCAGGGCCGCAGTGACACCAGCTACCGCACCCAGCGTCCGCTGCGCCTGCGCGGTGACCTCAACGTAGCGCCGGACCGGATCGCGATCGACGGCCTGAAGGCGAATATCGATGGCGGCGCCGTGGATGGGCGCATGGCGCTGATCACGCGGCCCGGGGGCGCCGGTTCGCGCTTCGAGGCGGTGCTGAAGGGCGATCGGCTCGACCTGGATGCGACCATGGCCGTGGCGCGTTCGCTCGCAGCCGCGTCCGGCGAGTGGCCGACGGAAGCCAGCGTGGCGCTGGATATCGGCCGCGCCAATGTCAGCGGCCAGGAGCTGCGGGCGCTGGCGGCGCGGTTCTCCTACGATCCGAAGATGGTCGCCGTCGATCAGCTCAAATTCGGTCAGAGCGGCGGCGTGACGAGCGAGGGCTCCGGCCGCTTCGACCGGACCGACGCCACGGGACGGCTGGTCTTGATCTCGATGGCCGGCTCGTTGAAGGAGATCACGGGGCTCATCCAGCCGATCGCGCCGAAACTCGCCGCGCGTTTCGAGGCGCTCGGCGTGCCGCCGGGCGCTGCACGGCTGAAGCTCACGCTGGATCTCGCCAAGGATCCCGCAAATGCCGACCGTAGCCAGGCGAAGGCCGTGCTCGATCTCGACGCGCCGCAGCTGAAGGGCTCGGCGACGCTGACCGCAAAGCCTTCGGCGGCGGCGCTGCGCAGCTTTGAGGTCGATGCGATCGACCGCACCGAGCTCGGCGTCGAGGGCCGGGTCTCCGCCGAGCAAGGCAATGTCGTGCTGGCGCTGCTCGGGCTCGATCGAGTCGCAGCCGTCGGCAATGCTCCGGCTCAGTTCGAAGCGAGCGTGAATGGCAGCTTGCGGGCGCCGCTGCGGGTCAATGCAAAACTGTCCGGCGCGGGCCTCGACGGCGATGCGCAGGGCACGATCGAGCCCTGGGGCGACACCACCAGGGCCAATGTCAATCTGCGCCTTCGCAGCGCCAATCTGGCGCCGCTGCTCGGACTGAAGCCGCAGGATACGGCGGCGCAGAACATCCGTCTGTTCGGACGCCTCGGCCTCGCCGGCAATCGGCTGACGATCGAAGACCTCGACAGCACGGTCGGCGGATCGCGCCTGCGCGGCCGGCTCGCTGCGACGCTGGACGACGACAAGCAGGTCGACGGCGAACTCGGGCTCGACGCGCTCGATGTCCCGCAGGTCTTTTCGGTGCTCATCGGTGCGGCCGGTCATGAGGCGGCCGAGCCTCTCGGCTCCGGGCTCTTGAAGGGCTGGCGCGGACGGGTGTCGTTCCAGGCCCTCAGCGGCGCAGTCTTGAACGGCACTGAGCTCCGTCCCCTGGGCGGCGCGATCAAGAGCGACGGCCAGTCGCTCACCATTGAGAATCTCAAAGGCAAGCTCGGAGGCGGCGACGTCACCGCGACCATCGATGCGCGGCCCAATGCCAACGGCCTCGTCTTGAACGGGCGCGTCGAACTTGCCGGCGTTGATGGCAATGCGCTGCGCTATCGCAGCCTGAAGATGCCCGCGGGCAAGGTCTCGGCCCAGATGACGCTGGCCGCCGAAGGGCGCAGCGTGCAGGGACTGGTCAGCGCACTCTCCGGCAATGGAACGGTGACACTCGAGAACGCATCGATTCCCAACCTCGATCCGCGCGCGTTCGAGGCAGCGTTGCGCGCGGCCGATGCAGGGCAGGTGGGCGACGACAACAAGCTCCGGCAGGTGGTCGAGCCGGTGCTGACGTCCGGCACTCTCGCGGTGGCCTCTGCGCAGATTTCCTTCATCATCCGCGATGGCCGTCTGCGCGTCGGAGCCACCCCGCTGGAGGCGCAGGGCGCCCGTGCCATCGTATCCGGCGGCTTCGACATTCCGGCCGACCAGGCCGACATTCGCGCCAGCCTGAGCGCCAACGCCGTCGGCAATGCCAACAGCCGCCCGGAGGTCCAGCTGTTCGTGGTCGGTACGCCCGACACGCTGACGCGGGTGGTCGACGTGACCTCGCTGTCGTCCTGGCTCGCGGTGCGCGCGATCGATCGCGAGACGCGGCGGCTGGATGCGATCGCGCGTGGCGAGGTGCCGCCGGCCTATCCGTCGTCGACGGC
>JBARNF010001350.1:0-2981 GCA_049802835.1 Bradyrhizobium sp. | reverse complement strand
TTACCGCAATCCGCGGTGACACGGCGAAGCTCGCCGACATCGACCGGCTTTACGATGCGGTGCAGCAGAACCACGCACAGATCGACGTTCTGTTTGCCAACGCTGGCGGTGGCGAGATGGTGCCGCTCGGTGCGATAACAGAGGAGCACTACGAGCGCACCTTCGACACGAACGTGAAGGGCGTACTGTTCACCGTGCAGAAGGCGCTGCCGCTCCTTAAGGACGGCGCATCGGTCATCCTGACGAGTTCGAACACCAGCATCTCCGGGACGCCGGCGTTCAGCGTGTACTCGGCGACCAAGGCGGCCGTGCGCAACTTCGCCCGCAACTGGATGCTCGATCTTAAGGATCGGCACATCCGCGTCAACGCGGTGAGCCCGGGCGTCACGGAGACGGCCGGTCTGGACGAACTGTTCGGCGGCGGCGCGCAGGCTCAGGGCACGAAGGACTATCTGGCGGGACTGATCCCGGCGGGCCGTGTCGGCCAGCCCGAAGAGATCGCCAAGGCGGTGCTGTTCCTCGCATCCGACGACGCCAGCTTCGTCAACGGCATTGAGCTCTTCGTCGACGGCGGCCAGGCGCAGATCTGACGACTTGCCCTTGTCACGGATCTCGGCGCGATCCCGCCGTCGAGGCTCTAGCTTCCCCAAAGGAGAAACCGTCATGAAACAGACCACCGAATCCGCGGACCGGGTCCGCGAACTGCTTGACCGCAACCTGCAAGAGGTCTTCGGCGAAGGCGACGACGAGCGCCGTCGCGCGGCGATCAACGAACTCTGGGCAGAGGACGGCGTCCTCTACGTCCCGCCGGGCATGATCGTCGGGCGAGAGGCCATATGCAAGTTTGCCGGCGAGCTCCGCGCGACGCACCCGAACTTCGTCTACGTGCCTCACGGCGCGCCGCAGGTGCTGCACGACGCAGGCCGGTTGGCCTGGAGTTCGGGGCCGCTCGGCGAAGCCCCCGAATACACAGGCTGGGACGTCATTACCGTCCATGATGGCAGGATAACCGTCCTTTACGTCTTTCTCGACGAGAACTCGGAGGAGCTCCGCCGCAGCGGCGGCCAAGCTGCGCGTTGATCCACCACATGTCAGGACCGCCGACTGCTCCCGTCGATCGCGGCCCGTTTCCGGGGACCTTATCCTATGAAAACGCATTCGTTTCCCGATGATCTCGGATCGCCGTCGCGCAGGTTGGTCCTTCGCGGCCTTGCCGAAGGCCTAGCGGCCGCAACGCTCGGCGGCTCGTCGACTGAGGCGTTCGCAAGAGGCGCGACTCCTCTCTTCGCTCCTGCCACCTCCGCGATCGTCCCTTTCCGGGTGGCCGTCCCGCAGACTGTACTCGACGACCTGAAGAAGCGCCTCAGCACAGCACGCTTTTCCGAGCGGGAGACGGTGCCCGACTTGTCGCAGGGTGTCCCGTTGGACAAGGCGAGGGCGCTGATCGCCTTTTGGCGCGACCATTATGACTGGCGGCGCTTCGAGCGGCGGATAAACGCGGTCCCGCAGTTCCGAACCGAGATCGACGGGCTCGGATTCCACTTCATGCATGTGCGATCGAAGCATCCTGGCGCGCTGCCGATGATCCTGACGCACGGCTGGCCGGGGTCGATCGCTGAGTTCCTCGACGTGATCGGGCCGCTGACCGACCCCACCGCCCATGGCGGACGCGCCGAAAACGCGTTCGACGTCGTGATCCCATCGCTGCCCGGCTTCGCCTGGTCGGACAAGCCGCGCGAGACCGGATGAACGGTCGAACGGACGGCGCGCGCCTGGGCGACGCTAATGCAGCGGCTTGGCTACACCCGCTGGATCGCGCAGGGCGGTGACTGGGGATCCGGCGTGACCCATGCGCTGGGCCACCTGCGGCCCGCCGGGCTCGTCGCGGCGCACGTGAACTGGCAGTTCGTGGTCCCCGAGAGGCTTCCTGATCGTCCGACCTCCGAGGAGCAGACGGCCATCGACGGCGTCAAGCGTTTCACGGGTGACGGCTACGGCTACTTCCGCGAACAGGCGACGCGGCCGCAGACCATCGCCTACGGTCTCGCGGACTCGCCGGTCGGGCAGGCGACCTGGATCTACGAAAAGTTTCAGGCCTGGACCGATAATCGTGGACATCCGGAGGATGCGCTGAGCATCGACCAGACGCTCGACGACATCTCGATCTACTGGTTCACGGACACGGCGGCGTCCTCGGCCAGGTTCTACTGGGAGAACGCGCGAAACGGTCGCGGCGCAAATGCCGGCCGCATCGAGCTGCCGATGGCGGCGACGGTGTTCCCGCATGAGATTTTCACTACGACCAAGGCCTGGGCAGAGGCGCTCTGGCCGAACCTGTTCTACTGGAACAAGGTCGATCGCGGCGGCCACTTCGCGGCATTCGAGCAGCCGGTAATCTTCGGAGACGAGATGCGCAAGGCGTTCCGCTCTATCCGCAGCGGCTGAGCGGAAGGCCGGTCGCGGGGACTCCAACCGTAGCCGGCGTCTCCAAATCTTACTCTTGATCCCTTCGCGCTGCCGGGCCGTGTCCGGATCGGCGGTGTGATCCCTCACGCTTGCACACATCAAGCGTAACTTAAGAACAGGAATAGTGACATGAACACCCCGATCTATGTCGCCGACACTTCGCCTTCTGCTGCTGCCAATTCGCTCGTCACCGTCGTCCCGGTCGACGGGCGCGCGATGATCAGTGCGATCTTCGTCCTGTCGGGCCTGTCGAAGGTCGCCGCACCGGCGATGACGATCAGCTACGTCCAGTCGGTCGGCCTGCCGCTTCCGTTGGTCGCGTTCGCTCTTTCGGCGTTCGTCGAGATGGTCGGCAGCCTTGCGCTACTGCTTGGCTATCGCACGCGTGCCGTCGCCAGCGTGCTGGCGTCGTACTCGCTCGCTACCGCCGTGTTCTTCCACAGCGCGCTCGGCGACCAGAACCAATTTATCCACTTCTTCAAGAACGTCGCGATGGCTGGCGGCCTGTTGCACGT
>JBARNF010001349.1:0-2137 GCA_049802835.1 Bradyrhizobium sp. | reverse complement strand
ATGTTCGCGCGCGAGGGCGCACATCTCGCGCTGGTCGATCGGGACGCCGCGGGCACCGAGGAGACGCTTGCCATGGTGCGAGGCGCACGTGGTGACGGCAGCGTCCATGTCGGCGATGTCGGTGATGCCGACTTCGCGAGGTCGACCATCGAAAGCGTGGCTGCCGCGCGCGGCCGTCTCGACGTGCTGATGACGGCGGCGGGCTTCTCCTGCGGCGGCACAGTGGTCACCACCGATCCCGCCGACTGGGACGCGGTGTTCCGCGCCAATGTCGGCGGCACCTGGCTGTGGGCGAAGGTCGCAGTGCCGATCATGCAGGCGCAGAAGGCCGGATCGATCATCACGGTGGCGTCGCAGCTCGCGGTCGCCGGGGGAAAAAGCAACAGCGCCTATATCGCCGCCAAGGGCGCGATCATCAGTCTCACGCGCACCATGGCGGTCGACTTCGCCACCGACGGCATCCGCGTCAATGCGCTGGCGCCCGGGGCGATCGACACGCCACTGCTGCGGAGGAGTTTTGCGCGTCACGCTGATCCCGAGCCGGTGCGCGAGGCCTCGCGCCAGCGCCACGCCATGAAGCGCTTCGGCGAGGCCGACGAGGTCGCCGCCGCCGCGCTGTTTCTCGCCAGCGACGAGGCCTCGTTCACGACCGGCATCGTGCTGCCGGTCGATGGCGGCTGGCTCGCGGCGTAGGGCGGATACTGGGTTCAGGTTGATGCTGGATGTTCACGGGGGCGGTTTCTCCTGCTTGCGGGTTTTGTTTGAGCCCACATCTCGAGGCCTCGCGCGGTGCCCGCCTCGCCCCGCTCTTGTCCGCCGTAGCTCGCAGAGCGAAGGCGGATGCGGGGAGAGGCCGGATTGCATCGAAGATGCAATCCGGGTGAGGGGGGACTCTCCGCGCGGTCGGTGCGTGTGGAGACAGCCCCTCACCCCAACCCTCTCCCCGTAAGAACGGGGAGAGGGAGCGCACCGTCGTCGCGGCACAAGCTCGGCTCCAACTATCGAAGTTCGGCAACTGATAGCTCGTCGAAGAAGTCAGCGGAGATCCGAGGGCGCTCCGATCCGTCACACCCGAGCTCAAGCGAGCCGGCGATCCCATAACAAAGCCGCTATGGGCGGCGGACAAATCGGTATGGTTGGCTCGGAGCTTGCTTTGCTAAGCTTCATGGGCCGGGTGATGATGACGATGGAAAGAGCGTGAGCGGCAGCGAGCGTGTCGATCGCGATTGCGCGTGTTTCGTCCGGTGGCCGGCATGAGCGACGGCGTCGCCGCGCTGACGGTCCAGGTCCGCAGCGATCTCGCCAGGATTGCGCATCCCAGCATGCCCTGGCTCACTCCGGTCACCGGTCCCGATGGCCGGCCTGCGCTCGACGTGCTGATTGTCGGCGGCGGACAGTCCGGCCTTGCGACCGCATTTGCGCTGCTGCGCTCACGCGTCAGCAACATTCTCGTGCTCGACAAGGCCGAGAAAGGCCGCGAAGGGCCGTGGCTGACTTACGCGCGCATGCCGACCTTGCGCAGCCCGAAGGACTTCACCGGGCCCGATCTCGACATTCCCTGTCTGACCTATCAGGCGTGGCATGAGGCGAAATATGGCGTCGACAGCTGGCGCGAACTTAACCTGATCCCGCGCGAATATTGGGCAGATTATCTCGCCTGGTATCGCGAGGTGCTGGACATTCCCATGCGCAATGGCTGCGACGTCGTCGACATCGCGCCGGCTGCTGATGGCCTGCTGCAGGCGACGGTGCGCAGTAAGGATGGCGAGACGGCGGTTTATGCGCGCAAGATCGTGCTCGCGACGGGGCAGGAGGGCATGGGCAACTGGAGCATTCCGGAGCCGCTGCGCCATCTCCCGGCGTCGCGCTGCGTCCATTCCGGCGCCGAGATCGACTTCGCCGCGTTGCGTGGCCTCCGCGTCGCCGTGATCGGCGCCGGCGCCTCGGCGTTCGACAACGCGGCCGTGGCGCTCGAAGCCGGTGCTGCGCGCGTGGATCTGTTGTGCCGCCGCGCCGAGATCCAGCTGATCCAGCCGTATCGCTGGCTGACGTTCCGCGGCTTTCTGCGGCATTTCTCCGAGCTCGACGATGCCTGGCGCTGGCGCTTCATGCGCGCGGTCCTCGAATTGCGCGAGGG
>JBARNF010001348.1:0-1923 GCA_049802835.1 Bradyrhizobium sp. | reverse complement strand
ATCCGCCCCGTTCCCACCGCGCCGCCCGAGATCAGCCAGCCCCTGCCGCCGCCACGGGTCTACCTGTTCCGCGGCGCCCTGGGGCCGCTGTTCTCGACCGGCATGGATCGTCTGGCCGACAAGATCGAGCAGGCTGGCTTCCGGGCAAGTGTCTATGAATTCACGCTCTGTGACCTGATCGCGCTCCAGGTGGCCAAGAATTACCGCCAGGACCAAGCGCCGATCGTGATGATCGGCCATTCGATGGGCGGGCTGTGCGGCGTCCGCATCGCGATCACGCTGCAGGAGCAGAACATCCCGGTCGCCCTCGTAGTCACCGTCGATCCGGCGCATGCCACCAAGAGCGTGCCGCCCAACGTGCAGCGCTTCATCAACCTGTTCCTGTCGGACAACATTCTCGGCGGCGGCGACGTCAAGCCGGAGCCCGGCTTTCGCGGCCATTACGCCAGCTTCGACATGAAGGATCACGACGAGGTCACGCACATCAACATCGACAAGATGGAGGACGTGCATGCCCAGCTGGTCACCATGATCAGCCAGCTGTCGCAGACCCCGGCCACCGCCGAGGCCGATCCGGTGCAGCTGCGTTATCTGGTGCCGCCGAAGGTCGCGGTGGAACTGTGGGACAGCGGCGTTCCGCTGGCGGTGCGGCCGGGCGAGACGCTCGACCAGATCGCCGCCAATTATCGCGTTCCGCTGTGGGCCCTGCAGCAGTCCAACCGCGGGCTCGCCGCCCAGCCCCTGATTCCGGGCCAGCGCATCATCCTGCCGCGCCATCTGCTGCCGCAGGCCTCGAACCAGCCGGCACCGCAGCCGCCCGAAGCGCCGGTCAGGCGCTGAGCCGCTTGGCCGTTCAGCCCGGCGGCAGGAACGGGATGATCATCGGCACGCGCTGGCGATAGGCGTCGTAATCCGGCCCGAGCTCCTGGCCCAGGAACACCTCTTCCATCTTGGCCTTCCAGGCCATGCCGAGCGAGATCAGGATGGCGCCGAGGATCGCGCTGACCGTTCCCACCGCAATGCCGGTCGCCAGCATGCCGAGGATCAGCCCGGTATAGATCGGGTGGCGGACCATTCCGTAGGGGCCGGTATCGATGACCTTGTGCCCCTCCTTATGGGTGATCGCATTCGACCAGAAGCGGCCGAGATGGATTCGTGCCCACCAGGTGAAGGCAATGCCGGCCAGCGTCACCACGGTGAGCAGGTAGACGCCGGTCTCGCCGGGGCTCCAGAACGGCTTCTCGCCGAGAATCCGCGAGGTCCAGGGCGTGAACAGGATGCCGCCGATGACGATGAGCGCGTGATAGCGGCTGGTCTTCACCACGGTGACGTGCTTCCGGGTCTGCCCGGACCAGAACGAGGCCCCGACCCAGCTGGCCAGCCAGATCAGCCAGATGATCGCCAGCAGGGAGGTGGGCCAAGTGGTGGTCCATCCGCTGAACGCAAACGACGAGATGGGGCTGGCATCGCCGGACATGTCTTGGAAACCGCTATGTGACGTTGGAACGGCCGCTCTTACCTACTCGGCCGCCGTGCGAAAAGGGTGTTGTTTCAGATCGTCCCGCTTGCCTTGTTCGGAGTCGAGCAGGAACGCGATGGTCTCGCGCAGCGTCGGCTCGATCGGGCGGGGCGCATAGCCGAGCTCGCGCTTGGCCTTGTCGACAGAGAGGTCGGAGGCCGAGCGCGCGATCCGCACGCCTTCAGCCGTGCCGTCCGGCGTCCGCTTGGTGAGATGATCGGAGATGAGTTCGGGCACGCCCGCCGACAACTCGGCCAGCCGGCCGGGCACGGAAATGGCGACATGCTTGCGCCCGCTGATCGCAGCCATCAGGTCGAGGATGCGGCTCAGGCGCAGGCTTTCGCCGCCGAAAACGTAGCGGCCGCCCACTTTGCCGCGCTCCATGGCCAGGATCAGGCCAGTGG
>JBARNF010001347.1:0-3516 GCA_049802835.1 Bradyrhizobium sp. | reverse complement strand
ATCCGCCCGTTCCATTGGCATCCCGATTTCTACACCTTCGAGCTGTCGGTGCGCGACGGCGCCGTGCAGCGCGACGAGAGTCTTGCCATCACCAAGTTCGCCATCGTCGACCGCTTCTCCGGCGAGGGGCAGGTGTCGAAGATGTTCTGGAAGGGCTGCGGCCCGCGTACGCCGGAGACGGCGCTGGCCTGCTCGGTCGCCCACGACAAGCACAACATCTGGGTGGTCGGCTCCTCGGATGCGGCGATGGCCAAGGCCGTCAACGCGCTGGTCGCCCAGCAGGGCGGCTGGGCGCTGGTGCGCGAGGGCGAGCTCACCGCCACGGTCCGCTTCGAGGTCGGCGGCCTGATGAGCTGCCGCCCCGCCGAGGCGCTCGATGCCGAAATGCAGGCGCTCTACGCGGAGGGCCGCAAGGTCGACTGGATGTACGAGCCGACGTTCCGGCCGCGCTGGTATCCCGGCTTCCCCGAGCGGCTGATGTTCGCGACCCTGACCTGCGCGCCGTGGAGCTGGGTCCTGGTCGCGCCCTGCGAGCAGGCGCCATCGGGCTTCATCAACGTGCAGACCGGCAAGACCCACCCGGTGGTGTGGTGATCAGGCGCCAGACGGCGACGCAAGAACGGAGATCGCGATGCAGGACATGACGAAGGCACAGCCCACGGCAGCCGTGGCCACGGCTTCGGACACATCCACGCAGGGCGGCGGGCTCGACCGCTTCTTCAAGCTGACCGAGCGCGGCACCACGATCGGCCGCGAGCTGATGGCCGGCGCCACCACCTTCGCGGCGATGGCCTACATCATTGCGGTCAACCCGGCGATCATGTCCAATGCCGGGATGGACCGCGCCGACCTCGTCAGCGCCACCGCGCTCGCGGCGATCTTCGGCTCGGTGCTGATGGGGCTGTCGGCCAACCTGCCGCTGGCGGTCGCGCCCGCCATGGGCTCGAACGTCATCTTCACCTACGTCATCGTCAAGCAGATGGGCATGCCATGGCAGGGCGCGCTGGCAATGGTGGCCTTCACCGGCGTGCTGTTCCTGATCCTCAGCCTGACGAAGCTGCGCGAGCGCGCCGCCAAGGACGTTCCGGAAACCTTGAAGATCGGTATCCAGGCCGCGGTCGGGACACTGATCGTGTTCATCGCGCTGCGCGGCGCCGGCTTCATCGTCGCCAACCCCTCGACCTATGTGTCGATGGGCTCGCTGCGCAACCCGCCGGTCATCCTGACCCTGGCCGGCCTGCTGCTGACGCCGGTGCTGGTCGCCCGCCGCGTGCCGGGCGCACTGATCATCTCGATTGCGGTGCTGACCCTGATCGGGCTGTTCGTACCCGGAGCCAACGGCAAGATGGTGACCTCGATGCCGCAGACCCTGCTGTCATGGCCGCGCTGGCCGACCAGCACGTTCATGGCGCTGGATGTCGGTTATCTCTTCAGCCACTTCCTGATCGCCCTGCCGCTGTTGTTCTATTTCCTCTGCGCCGAGTTCTTCTCCACGCTGGGCACGCTGATCGGCGTGACCGGGGCCGCCAATCTCCGCCGCCCGGACGGCTCGATCCCGAATGCCACCGCGGTGTTCGCGACCGATGCGACCGCGTCCATCGCAGGTCCCCTGCTGGGCACCTCGGTGGTGACGGCCTACATCGAATCGATCACCGGCGTGCAGGCCGGCGGCCGCACCGGGCTGACCTCGCTGACGGTCGCCGCCTTCTTCTGCCTCGCACTGTTCTTCTGGCCGGTCTTCGTGATCATCCCGCCGCAGGCGACCGCGCCGGCGCTCGTCATGGTCGGCGTCCTGATGATGCAGGGCTTCGCCCGGGTCGACATGACCGACCTGGCGACCGCGGTGCCGATCGTCCTGATGCTGCTGGTCACCGTGCTGACCAACAACCTCATCAACGGCATGGCGCTGGGCACGCTCAGCTACATCGCGCTGGAGCTCGCCTTCGGCCGGGGCGGCCGGATCCCGAGCATGGTCTGGGGCCTCGGCGTGGTGTTCATCGCCTACGCCGTCGTCACTGCGCAGATCTTCTGACGAGCGCGGACCGGACTCAGAGCGCCGCCAGCACCGCCCTGGTCACCTCGACCGTGCCGGCGCTACCGCCGAACTCGAACGGCTTGAGCCCCGCGGCATAGACCTGATCGACGGCCTGCTCGATCCTCTGGGCGGCTTCCGCCGCCCCCTCGATGCCACGGGTGTCGGCCAGCCAGTCCAGCATCATCGCGGCCGACAGGATCATCGCGGTCGGGTTGGCCTTGCCCTGCCCCATGATATCGGGCGCAGTGCCGTGGCAGGGCTGGAACACGGCATGGCGATCACCGATGTCGGCCGACGGCGCCATGCCCATGCCGCCGACGAGGCCGGCGGCGAGATCGGACAGGATGTCGCCGAACATGTTCTCGGTGACCAGCACATCGAAATCCCAAGGCCGCTTCACCAGCATCAAGGCGCAGGCATCGACGTAGAGATGATCCGCCTTCACATCCGGATGAAGCTGAGCGACCTCGTCGAAGATCTTGCGGAAGTAGGCGAAGGCCTTGAAGACGTTGGCCTTGTCGACGCAGGCTAAAGTACCCGGGCGCCCCCGCGCCTTGCGCCGCGCGGCGAGCTTGAAGGAGAAGTTGAAGAGACGCTCGGAGGTCTTGCGCGTGATCACCAGCGTCTCGCGCGCCTCCTCATGTGTCACCACACCTTTGCCCATCGAGGCGAACAGGCCTTCGGTCGATTCACGGATGACGACGAAATCGATGCCCTTGCTGTCGGCGCCGACGATCGGGCTCGGCACGCCCGGAATCAGCCGCGCCGGCCGCACTCCGGCATAGAGATCGAAATGGAAGCGCAGCTCGATCTGCGGCGCGATCTCGGTGTTGTCGGGATAGCGCACCGACGGCAGGCCGCAGGCGCCGAGCAGGATGGCATCCGCCTCCTCGCACAGCCGGATCGTGGAGTCAGCGATGGAGACCCCGGTCGCGAGATAATTGTTGGCTCCGGCCTTGGCCTCGGTGAACCGGAACGACAGGCCGGCCTTGGCCTCGACCTTGCGCAGCACTTCGAGCGCCGGCGCCATGACCTCGGGGCCAATGCCGTCGCCAGGGAGGACTGCGATGTGAAGTGCGTTGGTGGTGGGCATGGGGCCTCAATAACACGTTCGAATGATCGTCATTGCGAGGAGCGTGAGCTCCGAAGCAATCCAGAATCTGCGTGCGGTCCTGGATTGCTTCGCTTCGCTCGCAATGACGGCGAGAGGGAGGACTACGGCGTCAGCACGGCGCGGCCGACCAGCTGGCCCTTCTGCAACTCGCGCAGCGCATCGTTGGCCTTGGCGAGCGGCATCGGCGTCACCGGAATCGGCGCGATGTTCTTGGTGCGGACGAGGTCGAGCAGCTCCTGCGTCTCGCGGAGATTGCCGACATAGCTGCCCTGGATCGTGACCGCCTTGATCGGAATGAGCGGCAGCGCCCACGGCGCGCCGCCGCCGAACAGGCCGACGATCACGAGCTTGCCGCCCTTGGTGAGGC
>JBARNF010001346.1:0-15958 GCA_049802835.1 Bradyrhizobium sp. | reverse complement strand
GCTCCGCCGCATGGGCGAGCCCAACCGCGGCCAGGCAATCGCGCGTGGGCCGAGCGGTGGCGCCGCCGAGAAAGTCGGCCCAGAACGACAGGTTCTCACGCACGCTGAGCGCCGGCTTCAGCGCGTCGCGATGGCCGAGGTAATGCGCCTGTTCGGGCACGGTCAGCTCTGCCTCGCCGCCCTCGATGACGATGGTGCCGCCGGCCGGCAGCAGCAGGCCCGCGATCAACCGCAGCAGCGAAGTCTTGCCGGCACCGTTGTGTCCGGTCACCGCCAGTGCCTCGCCGGGGACGGCTTCGAAGGCAAGACCTGCGAACACTTCGCGGCCGCCGCGCACGCATCTGACATCGTGTCCGAACAGTCTTGTAGGGAGTCTTGGAGTCAGCTGCATGGTCCGTCGTGACAGCCCCTAAGGAATTGATGGCTAGCGTGTGAGAATTTGTGGGTGATGCCACGTTGCGACTTGATTGTCGCTGTGGCGGCGCAACTAGAAAGCTTCTATAAGCCGGAACTTGATGCAGCACACAATCGCCCGCTGCAAGCCATCCGGCGCCTCGCGCTGACGGTTCTTAAATACCCCCTCGGGGTATCCAGATCAATTGGGATTTCCACGCATGACCTCGCTCGACAGCTTCAAGAGCCGCAAGACCCTCAAGGTCGGTACAAAGAGCTACATCTATTACAGCTTGCCCGCAGCCGAGAAGAACGGTCTCAAGGATATTTCCAAGCTGCCTTATTCGATGAAGGTGCTGCTCGAGAATCTCCTGCGCAACGAGGATGGCCGTACCGTCACCAAGGACGACATCATCGCGTTCTCGAAATGGCTGCGCAAGAAGACGCTGGAGCACGAGATCGCCTTCCGTCCGGCGCGCGTGCTGATGCAGGATTTCACCGGCGTGCCGGCGGTGGTCGATCTCGCGGCGATGCGCAACGCGATGCAGGCGCTCGGCGGCGATGCCGAGAAGATCAATCCGCTGGTGCCGGTCGATCTCGTCATCGACCACTCGGTGATCGTGAACTTCTTCGGCGACAACAAGGCGTTCGGCAAGAACGTCGCCGAGGAATACAAGCAGAACCAGGAGCGCTACGAGTTCCTGAAGTGGGGCCAGAAGGCCTTCACCAACTTCTCGGTCGTGCCGCCCGGCACCGGCATCTGCCACCAGGTCAATCTCGAATATCTGGCGCAGACGGTCTGGACCAAGAAGGAGAAGATGACGGTCGGCCGCACCAAGGGCACCTTCGAGGTCGCCTTTCCGGACTCGCTGGTCGGTACCGACTCCCACACCACCATGGTCAACGGCTTGGCTGTGCTCGGTTGGGGCGTCGGCGGCATCGAGGCCGAGGCCTGCATGCTCGGCCAGCCGCTGTCGATGCTGCTGCCCGACGTCGTTGGCTTCAAGCTGACCGGCGCGCTGAAGGAAGGCGTCACCGCCACTGATCTGGTGCTGACCGTCACCCAGATGCTGCGCAAGCTCGGCGTGGTCGGCAAGTTCGTCGAGTTCTTCGGCCCTGGCCTCGACCATCTCTCGGTCGCCGACAAGTCGACCATCGCCAACATGGCCCCCGAATACGGCGCCACCTGCGGCTTCTTCCCGGTGGACACCGCGACCATCGACTACCTCAAGACCTCCGGCCGTAAGGCGCCGCGCGTCGCTTTGGTCGAAGCCTATGCCAAGGCGCAGGGCCTGTTCCGCACCGCCAAGTCGCCGGATCCGGTGTTCACGCAGACGCTGACCCTCGATCTCGGCGACGTCGTGCCGTCGATGGCCGGACCGAAGCGTCCCGAGGGCCGCATCGCGCTGCCGGCCGTTGCCGAAGGTTTCGCAACAGCGCTAGCCGGTGAATACAAGAAGCCCGATGCCGCCGAGGAGCGCTTCCCGGTCGAAGGCAAGGATTTCGACATCGGGCATGGCGACGTCGTGATCGCCGCCATCACCTCCTGCACCAACACCTCCAACCCGAGCGTGCTGATCGGTGCCGGCCTGCTGGCCCGCAACGCTGCCGCCAAGGGCCTCAAGGCCAAGCCGTGGGTGAAGACCTCGCTCGCCCCGGGCAGCCAAGTGGTTGCCGAGTACCTCGCCAACTCCGGCCTGCAGAAGGACCTCGACAAGGTCGGCTTCAACCTGGTCGGCTTCGGCTGCACCACCTGCATCGGCAATTCGGGCCCCCTGCCGGAGGAGATCTCGAAGTCGATCAACGACAATGGCGTGGTCGCGGCGGCCGTGCTGTCGGGCAACCGCAACTTCGAGGGCCGCGTCTCGCCGGACGTGCAGGCCAACTACCTGGCTTCGCCGCCGCTGGTGGTGGCCTACGCGCTGGCCGGCACGGTGACCAAGGATCTCGCGGTCGAGCCGATCGGCATCGGCAAGGACAAGAAGCCAGTGTACCTGAAGGACATCTGGCCGACGACGAAGGAGGTCAACGACTACGTCAAGAAATTCGTCAAGGCCTCGATCTTCAAGAAGCGCTACGCCGACGTGTTCAAGGGCGACACCAACTGGCGCAAGATCAAGACGGTCGAAAGCGAAACCTATCGCTGGAACATGTCGTCGACCTATGTGCAGAACCCGCCGTATTTCGAGGGGATGAAGAAGGAGCCGGAGCCGATCAAGGACGTGGTCGACGCCCGTATCCTGGCGCTGTTCGGCGACAAGATCACCACCGACCACATCTCTCCGGCCGGCTCGATCAAGCTGACCTCGCCGGCAGGCAAATTCCTCAGCGAGCACCAGGTCCGCCCGGCCGACTTTAATCAGTACGGCACCCGCCGCGGCAATCACGAGATCATGATGCGCGGCACCTTCGCCAACATCCGCATCAAGAACTTCATGCTCAAGGGGGCCGACGGCACCATCCCGGAGGGCGGGCTGACCAAGCACTGGCCCGACGGCGAGCAGATGTCGATCTACGACGCCGCGATGAAGTACCAGGAAGAGGGCGTGCCGCTGGTAGTGTTCGCCGGCGCCGAATACGGCAACGGCTCGTCGCGCGACTGGGCGGCCAAGGGCACTAGGCTGCTGGGCGTCCGCGCCGTGGTCTGCCAGAGCTTCGAGCGCATCCATCGCTCCAACCTGGTCGGCATGGGTGTGCTTCCGCTCACCTTCCAGGAAGGAACGTCCTGGCAGTCGCTCGGGCTGAAGGGCGACGAGAAGGTCACCATCAAGGGCCTGCAGGGCGATCTGAAGCCGCGCCAGACCCTGACCGCCGAGATCGTTTCGGCCGACGGCGCGGCGCAGCAGGTGCCGCTGCTCTGCCGCATCGATACGCTGGATGAGCTGGACTACTATCGTAACGGCGGCATCCTGCACTACGTGCTGCGCAAGCTGGCGGCTTAACCACGGCGCCGTGCGACAGATTGGCTCACTCTGAAGTGAGTAGCGGGTGATGAAGGAGGCGGCCTATGACAAAGGGCCGCCTCCTTTTGCATTTGAGTTTTAAATTGCGAGGCGGCTTCGCAGATTGTTGACGCAGCAGGGCGCGGCGAACGGTGTTCCAGACAGGACAGTGACGATGAGTGGACAGATGTCGTGGTGGTCGCGCGCGGCGCTGGGTGTCTGTGCAGTGATCGCTTTCGTCCGGCCGGCTGCGTCTGATCCGCGTGCGGTGATCGAACTTTTCACGTCCCAGGGTTGCTCGTCCTGTCCGCCGGCGGACAAGGTGCTTGGCGAATTGGCGAGAGATCCTTCGGTGATCGCGCTGTCTTTACCAATCGACTACTGGGACTATCTCGGCTGGAAAGACACCCTGGCCGATTCCCGCTTCACAGCGCGGCAACGTGCCTACTCCCGCGTACGTGGCGACCGCGAGGTCTATACTCCGCAGGCCGTGGTCAATGGTTCGGTGCATGTGATCGGCAGCGATCGTGAGGCGATCGAAGGCGCGATCGAGGAGACTGTCCAAGGCGGGACCGCAATGGCCGTGCCGGTCAGCCTGACGCTCGAAGGTCAGGAGCTGACCGTTTCGGTGCCCGCCGCCGGTGAGCACATGCCACGCAAGCGTGGCGAGGTCTGGGTCTGCTCGATCTCGCGGGTGGTGCCGATCTCGGTCGGCCGCGGCGAGAACAGTGGCCGCGACCTCACCTACTACAATGTCGTTCGTGGTCTTCTGAAACTGGGTGACTGGAACGGGACGTCCGCCAGCTGGAGCGTGCCGTTGGAGAAAATCGCCCGCGAAGGTGTCGATGGCGCGGTCGTCTATGTTCAGGATGGCAGCCGCGACCGGCCGGGGCCGATGCTTGGCGCGGCCTATTCCGAGCTGCCGCTGGTCGGACGAGCTTCGGCAACGGTACGTAGTCCCGAGCGCTGATCTCTCTCGCGCCCTTCTTCCTGCTCTGCCGAAACCCGCGCCACGTCCGTGTGAAGGCGCCGCAGCGCAGCATCTTGCATGCAGTTCACGCCACAAAAGCAAAAGGACCAACTTGCGTTGGCCCTTTGCCTTACTTGTGAATAGACCCGATCCTGACGACCCCGGGGGGCTGGGGGCTGAGGAATCCGGAACCGAAAGGACCGGGCCAACGCACACGAACTTTATGCCTAACGGGAGGGGCGGTCGCTGGGCGGAAAGACGGCGCGATTATGATTCTGCTAACGATCCCGTGACGGTTGCGTGTTCGAGGAACACGTCTCGTTCGAAGCCGGGACCGAAGTTCGGCAATGAAAACGGCCCCTTGCGGCCGTCAGCGGATGGCGCGATCATGTCATACGGATGACAGGGAGGACGCTCATGAACGTCACGCCGGAGGATACCGATCCCAGTGAGAACCGCGCGGCGGCGCGCAACGCTGCCGCAACGCCGAACCGGGTGACGTTCGATCGTCTCGAACTGAACCGCATCCTGAACATCTACGGCCGCATGGTCGCCAGTGGCGAGTGGCGCGACTATTCGATCGACTTCCTGCGCGACCGCGCCGTGTTCTCGGTGTTTCGCCGCGCCTCCGAGGTGCCGATCTACCGCATCGAGAAGGATCCGCGCCTAGCCCGCAAGCAGGGCATGTACAGCGTGGTCTCGGCCACCGGCCTCATCCTGCGCCGTGGCCACGAGCTCGAACGCGTGCTGCTGGTGATCGCGCCGAAGCCAGCCTTGGTGTGACGCGATCCATTCCCGGGAGCTTGCGCGAGCGCGCTCCAGGAATTCCGACGTCGCGGACGACCGCCGTTGCTTACGGCGACGGCACGTCGGTGCTGCCGGCCCCGAGCGCGCGCTGCATCATGACCGTGTCGAGCCAGCGTCCGAATTTCAGGCCGACACTCGGATGTGTGCCGATCAGCTCAAACCCGCATTTGCGATGCAGGGCGATCGAGGCGGCATTGGCGGAGTCGCCGATGACGGCGATCATCTGGCGGAAGCCTCGGGCCTCGCAGTCCGTGATCAGCCGCTCCACCAACCGGGCGCCGATGCCTCGCCGGTGGCTTACTGGGTCGAGATAGACCGAGTTCTCCACCGTGAAACGGTAGGCCGGCCGGGGCCGGTAGGCGCCAGCATAGGCATAGCCGGCAACGCGTCCCTCCAGTTCGGCGACCAGATAGGGAAAGCCGCCCTCGGTCAGCACGCGGAAGCGGCGCGTCATCTCAGCGAGATCCGGCGGCTCGAGTTCGAAGGTCGCGGTGCCCTCGCGCACGGCGTGCGCATAGATCGCGGTGATGGCGGGAAGGTCGGCCTCGGCCGTCGGGCGGATTTCGATGCTGGACATGGGTGTAACAATACCAGGGCGAAACGGCCGATCAACCTCGCCCCGGCATGGCTGCCGTCCGTGATGTGGGGGTGGGCCGCCGGTTGCCCCGTGGCAAGCTGCCGCGACAAACGAAAAGCCCCGGCGGGTGACGCCGGGGCTTACGAAGGTGGTTACAGTGGACCGGCGGATCAGTCGCGCTGGCCGAGCAGCTGCAGCAGCAGCGTGAACAGGTTGATGAAGTTCAAGTACAGCGACAGCGCACCCGTGATCGCCGCGCGCTCGGCCACGTCGCCGCCCGCGGAGGCGTAACCGTAGATGTACTCGTTCTTCAGCCGCTGCGTATCCCAGGCGGTCAGGCCGGCGAACACGAACACGCCGATCACCGAGACGATGAACTGCAGCATCGAGCTTGCCAGGAACAGGTTCACGAGGCTCGCCAGCACGATGCCGATCAGGCCCATGAACAGGAACGAGCCCATGGCGGTCATGTCACGCTTGGTCGTGTAGCCGTACAGGCTGAGCGCGCCGAACGTCGCCGCGGTGATGAAGAACACCCGCACGATCGAGGTGTGGGTATACACCAGGAAGATCGACGACAGCGAGATGCCCATCAGGGCGGAGAACACCCAGAACAGGATCTGGGCGGTCGACGGCGAGAGGCGGTTGATGCCAGCCGAGATCGCGAACACCATGACCAAGGGGGCCAGGATGAACAGCCACTTCAGCGGGCTCACGAACATCGCGTAGCCGAACTGCGTCAGATAGGCGTTGCCGAATTTGAACACGCCGGCCGCCGGATCGCCGGTCACCGACGCCATGTAGACGCCGAGTGCGGCGAGGCCGGTAATGGCGAGGCCGATGCTCATGTAATTGTAGATGCGCAGCATGTAGGCGCGCAGACCGGCGTCGACGGTCGCGGCATCAGCGCGCCCGGCCACCCGGCCGAAGGGTGAAGCATAGTTGCGGTCGAGGTCCGACATGGTCGATTCCCGTTTGTTGCCCGGCAGTCCGGTCCGAGCGGGACCTTTAGCCGGTTCTCGAAAAACCCTATCTCATAGCGACTGCCGCGGATATTAAATTTGCGTCATCGGCAAATTTGCCATCTTTTGGCAGGTCTCTGAGCCCATCCACTAGATGGGAAACTAGCACATCCGCTGCAAGCTTCCACGCGCGGCCGAATGTCGCTCCATGCGCGTCTGAGCCGTATAAGTCGCGTTAACCGTGCGGCATGATCGCGCAAGCCGTCAGAGATTCCGGCGCTTTTAGAGATTCCGGAGCACCGTCGCGGGCTTCTGGTTGAGCGCGAGCAGGGTGCCGACAAGGCCGAGGCCGACGGTCACGACCAGCGCGGCCAGGACCACCAGCGCGGCGCTGCCGCCCTGCCAGGTGAAGCTCAGGGTCATGAGCCGCGTCACGATCAGCCAGGCTGCGACCGAGCCGGCAATGACGCCAAACGCGGCGGTGGCGAAGCCGATCATGAGATATTCGAGGGCATAGGCGCCCAGCAGCCGCAACCGGGTCGCGCCCAGGGTCTTCAGGATGACCGCGTCATAGACCCGGTGGCGGTGTCCGGCCGCCAGTGCACCGCCCAGCACGAGAATGGCCGAAACCAGGGTTACGGCGCTGGCGCCACGGATCGCGAGCGCGAGGTTGGAGACCACGGCGCCGACCGTCTCCATGACCTCGCGCACGCGCACGCTGGTCACCATCGGGAAGGCGTCGGCGACCTTGCGGATGATGCGGGCGTCCTCTGCGGCATCGGAGCGCGCCTCGGTCAGGGTTGCGACATGGGTGTGCGGCGCGCCTCGGAAGGCGTTCGGGGAGAACACGAGCACGAAATTGATGCCGAGCCCCTGCCAGTCGATGCTGCGCATATTGCCGATCCGCGCCGTGATGTCGCGTCCGAGCACGTTAACGACGATCTCGTCGCCGAGCTTGAGGCCGAGCCCGTCCGCGATTCTCTTCTCGATCGAGATCAGAGGCGGTCCGCTGTAGCTTTCGCTCCACCAACCGCCCTCGACGACCTTGGACCCTTTGGGAACCTCGCCGGTATAGGTCAGGCCGCGGTCGCTCTGCAGCACCCATTCGGTGTCATGAGTCGCCTTGAGCTCTTCGGCGGGCACGCCGCGGGCGGACACGATGCGGCCGCGCAGCATAGGCACGTCTTCGACGGTGGATTGCGGCGCCAGGTCCTTGAGGAAGTTCCGGAAGCGGTCGGCTTCGCCGGAGGGCACATCGATGAAGAAGAACGACGGCGCCTGCTCCGGCAGCTGGGCCAGGAACTGTCGCTGCAGGTTGCCGTCGATCTGGGTGATCGTGACCAGCACGGCGAGCCCGAGCCCGAGCGAGAGCACCACGGAGGGGGTCAGGGCTCCGGGACGATAGATGTTGCTGACCGCCAGCCGCAACATCGGGAAACGACTGCGCGGCAGCCTGCGCGCGGCTGCCATCACGAGCGCGGCAATGCCGCGCAGCAGAACGAAGACGAGCGCCGACGTTATGACGAACACCGCCGCGATGCGCTTGTCGTAGGACAGGCCGATCACGACCGCGATCAGGAGTGCGACCACGGCTGCGATCAGGGCGAGATAGCTCCAGCGTGGCCGGTGCCATTCGGCGATCACGGCCTCGCGGAACAGCGCGGCCACCGGGACGTCATGAATGCGGCCGAGCGGCCACAGGCCGAAGGCGAGCGCCGTGAGCAGGCCGTAGAGGAACGACAGCGCGAGCTCGTCTGGATGCAGCGCCGGGACGACCGGCAGCGGCAGGATCTTGCCGAACAATCCGACGATCGCGAACGGCAGGGCGGCGCCGGCGCACAGCCCGATGATCGAACCGATCGTCGCGAGCACGACCACCTGAACGAGGTAGATGCCGAAGACGTCGCGGCTGGTCGCTCCGAGCGCCTTGAACGCCGCGATCACCTCGGTCCGGCGGTCGACATGGCTTTTCACCGCGTTGGCGACGCCGACGCCGCCAACCAGAAGTGCCGCGAGGCCGACCAGGGTCAGGAACTGGGTGAAACGCCCGATGGTCCGCTCCAGTTGCGGCGAGGCATTGCTGCGGCTGCGGATCTCCCATCCGGCCGACGGCAGCGCCAAGCGGGTGTCGGCGATGAAGGACGCGGCAGCGTGATCGTCCGCGGCATTGTCGGGCAGGCGGATTCGATAGGTCCAGCGCACCAGGCTGCCCGGCTGCAATAGCGGGGTTGCACGCAGGCCGGCTTCGCTGATCAGGAAACGCGGCCCCAGCCCGATACCGCCGGACAATTTGTCCGGCTCGGCCTGCAGGGCGGTGCGAATCTGGAAGCGGGTCGTGTCGATGGTGACGATGTCGCCGATCTTCAGGTCGAGCCGCGCCAGCAGCGCCGGATCGGCGGCGGCCCCGAATGCGCCGTCGCGCTCGGCCAGGACATCCGCGAGCGGCAGGTCGGGCTGGAGCTCTGCCTTGCCGAGCAGCGGATAGGCGCTGTCGACCGCCTTGAGCTCGACCAGCGCAAGCTTGGCCTCGCTGGAGCGCACCATGGCGCGCAAGGTCGCTGCCAGCGACACCTGGCCGCGCGAGCGCAGGAATTCGATCTCTTCAGGCTTGGCCTCGCGCTGAAACAGCGAGAAAGCGATGTCGCCACCCAGCAGCGTGCGTCCTTCGCGGACCAGGCCATCATTGAGGCTCGCCGCGACCGAGCCGACACCGGCGATCGCCAGGACGCCCAGCGCGATGCAGGCGATGAAAACGTAGAAGCCGCGCAGGCCGCCGCGCAGCTCGCGCAAGGCGTAACGCACGGGCAGCGCGGCCATCCGGCCGCCTGCGATCGGTGCCGATACGGTGCTCATGCCTCGGCGTGCTCGTGAGCGTCGCTGTCGATCCGCCCCGAGCGAAGCCGCACCACGCGATCGCAACGGTGCGCAAGGCCGCTGTCATGGGTCACCAGCACCAGCGTCATGCCGCGCTCGGCATGCTTGGTGAACAGCAGGTCGACGATCTGCCGGCCGGTGGTCTCGTCGAGATTCCCGGTCGGCTCGTCCGCCACCAGGATGGCGGGGTCCGGGGCGAGCGCGCGGGCCAGCGCCACGCGCTGCTGCTCGCCGCCCGACAACTGCGTTGGATAATGGTGCAGCCGGTGGCCGAGTCCAACGGAGTCTAGCTCGCGGGCGGCGCGCTCGGCGGCGCCAGCGTGTCCTGCCAGCTCGAGCGGCACGGCGACGTTCTCCAGCGCGGTCATGGTCGGGATGAGGTGGAAGGACTGGAACACGATGCCGACCTGGCGGCCGCGGAACCGGGCCAGGGCGTCCTCGTCCAGGGCATTGAAAGCGGTCCCGTTGACCACCACCTCACCGCTGTCTGGACGTTCCAGCCCCGCCATCACCATCAGCAGCGTGGACTTCCCCGATCCCGAGGGGCCGATCAGGCCGATGGTCTCGCCCTGTCCGACCCGCAGGCTGATGTCCTTGAGGATATGAACCCGCGCTGCGCCGGTGCCAAGCGAGAGGTTGACGTTGGAAATGGTAATGGTGTCCGGCGCGAGGCCGGCCAAACGCGAGGTTTCGATGAGACTGTCCATGGCTCGGTCATATGGCAACTCCGCAAGCCGGGTCGAGAGGCGCGGACATATCTTCGTGCACATACTCGTGTTGATGCTCGCCTTGATGACAATAGGCCCGGCGTTCGCGGGCGCGGACGCATCAAAGCCGATCAAGCTCGTCATTCTCGGCGATTCCCTGAGCGCGGGGCTCGGTCTGTCCATCTCGGACGCGTTTCCCGCCAAGTTGCAAAAGGCCCTGAAGGATAGTGGCGTGGATGTCGCCATGACCAATGCCGGCGTGTCCGGGGACACCGCTTCCGGCGGCCGCGACCGGCTCGACTGGTCGGTGGCGGACGGGACCGAAGCGGTCATTGTCGAACTTGGCGCCAACGACGCCCTGCGTGGCGTCGATCCCGCCGTGACGCGCAAGGCTTTGACGGAGATCGTGACCAGGTTGAAGGCGCGGGGCATCGCGGTCATGCTCTGCGGCATGCTGGCGCCGCCGAACTACAGCAGCGACTACGCGGCGAAATTCAATGCGATCTACCCCGATCTCGCCAAGGAATTCGGAGTGTCGCTCTATCCGTTCTTCCTCGACGGCGTCGCTGCCGACGCCAAGCTGAACCAGGCGGACGGCATTCATCCGACGGCAGCCGGCGTCGACATCATCGTTTCGAGGCTGTTGCCTACGGCGGAAGCATTCCTGCGTCCGCTTCGTGGGCAATGATGGAACGAGGCCGTGCGCCGATGGATTGCGATAACCTTAAAGACCGGGTTTTCCGCAGGTTTTCCCGGCGTTGATGTACCCTCCGTCGCGGAGTCATATAAATTCGGTAGGAATTATGCATCGGCGATTCGTCGTCGATCATTTCTCGTCAAGGCATGATCTCGTCAATTTTCGGGGTCAGCCTCCTGCATCGGGAGTCCTGAAACGATGCCGCGTCTGTTTACTGGACTGGAAATCCCGGCCGAGGTCGGCCAGACGCTTTCCGGTTTGCGGGGTGGCCTTCCCGGCGCCCGCTGGATCGATCCCGAGAACTACCACGTCACGCTGCGCTTCATCGGGGACATCGACGGCGCCTCGGCCAACGAGATCGCGTCGCTGCTGTGGCGGGTGAATCGCAAGCCCTTCGAGGTGACGGTGCAGGGGCTGTCGAGCTTCGGCGGCCGTAAGCCGCGCGCCGTCGTCGCCAACATTGCGCCGAGCCGGCCGCTGATCGAGCTGCAGGCGGAGCTCGAGCGGATGATGCAACGGATCGGCCTCGATCCGGAAGGGCGCAAATTCGTGCCGCATGTCACGCTGGCGCGGCTTCACGATGCGTCGAGCCAGGACGTTGCGGATTATCTTTCCGTCCGGGGGTACTTTCCGAGCAGGGTGTTTCTGGCGGAGCGCTTCGTTCTGTTCTCGTCCCGTGCCTCCACCGGGGGCGGCCCCTATGTCGTCGAGGACGCCTACGAGCTTTGCGCGGGATGAGGGCTGCGGAGCCTCCCTGGGGAGCCTCTCTGGTGCACGCCTGATCCAAGACAAACGTCGTTAGCCAGGGACTAACGCGCGCGGTGGCGTTTGCGTGCCATATACCAAGGCTCCACGGCCCGGCTGCATGGCGGCTTCCACCATTTGCGGATTGCATTTTCCGTAAGTCTCGTGGCCTAGAGTGGGCTCATGCTGTCCACTCCCTCCGACGCGTTCCGCGCGCAATATCAGTCTCTCGTCGATTCCGGTGCCATCGAGGCCGACCCAGCCCAGGCCGATGTCGCCGACGCCCTTGCGGCGCTGGAACGAGGACTTTCCACCTACAGGCCTGCACGCAAGCAGGGCCTGTTCGGCCGGCTTTTTGCCGACAAGAGCGACCCGCCGCACGGCCTCTACGTTCACGGCGAGGTCGGGCGCGGCAAGACCATGCTGATGGACCTGTTCTTTCAGAACTGTCCCGTCGAGCACAAGCGGCGCGCGCATTTCCACGAATTCATGGCCGAGGTGCACGAGCGCATCTACGGCTACCGCCAGAACATCGCGCGCGGCGAGCTCGCCGATGCCGATGTGATCGGGCTCACCGCGCAGGCGATCTTCGACCAGGCCTGGCTGCTCTGTTTCGACGAATTCCACGTCACTGACATCGCCGATGCGATGATCCTGGGGCGCCTGTTCGCCAAATTGTTCGAGCTCGGCACGGTCGTCGTCGCGACGTCCAACGTGGCGCCGGAGGATCTCTACAAAGGTGGGCTCAACCGCGCGCTGTTCCTGCCCTTCATCAAGCAGATCGCCGACCATATGGACGTGGTGCGGCTGGACGCACGCACCGACTTCCGGTTGGAGAAGCTCGCCGGCGTCAGGATGTGGCTGGTGCCGTCCGACGTCGATGCGCGTGCCGCTCTCGACAAGGCCTGGGTCAAGCTGACCGGCAACGCCAGATGCAGGCCGCGCGACATCACGATCAAGGGGCGCACCCTGCATGTGCCGTGCTCGGCCGACGGCGTGGCGCGCTTCGGGTTTGCCGATCTCTGCGACAGGCCGCTCGCGGCTTCCGACTATCTGCGGCTGGCGCACGACTACCACACCATCCTGATCGACCACGTGCCGGTGATGGACTACGCGGAGCGCAATGCCGCCAAGCGGTTCATCACCCTGATCGATACGCTGTACGACAATGCGGTGAAGCTGATCGCCTCGGCCGAAGCCGATCCGGTCTCGCTCTACCTCGCAGCCGAGGGCGTCGAGGCCATGGAGTTCAAGCGGACCACCTCGCGCCTGATCGAGATGGGCTCGGAATCCTATCTCGCCCTGCCGCACGGTCGCAAGGACTCGGCCGCATCGGGGACTTCCACGGGGTTGGTCGAGACCTGACGAAGACGGACCTGCTGATGTGTCGGGCAGCGCCCGCCGATGGGCACACGGTCGCGAAAAGGCCACGTCCGTCATGCTGAAAGGGCCACGAATACCCGTCGCCCGGCACTGATCGAAATCAAGGCAGGCCCGTCAATTGGCCATAGCGTGACTTGAACGGCCCGGGCGAAAGGGATAACCACCCAATCGACTTTTCAACCTCCCTCACCCGGATCGGGTTCAAAGGAAAATTTGCCATGGCGCGCGACAAGATTGCTTTGATTGGCTCCGGTCAGATCGGCGGAACGCTGGCTCACCTCATCGGCCTGAAGGAGCTCGGCGACGTCGTCATGTTCGACATTGCCGAAGGCGTGCCGCAGGGCAAGGCGCTCGACATCGCCCAGTCCTCCCCGGTCGACGGTTTCGACGCCCACTACACCGGCGCCAACTCCTACGAAGCGCTCGACAACGCCAAGGTCTGCATCGTCACCGCCGGCGTGCCGCGCAAGCCCGGCATGAGCCGCGACGATCTGCTGTCGATCAACCTGAAGGTGATGGAGCAGGTCGGTGCCGGCATCAAGAAGTACGCGCCCGACGCCTTCGTCATCTGCATCACCAATCCGCTCGACGCGATGGTGTGGGCGCTGCAGAAGGCCTCGAACCTTCCCGCCAAGAAGGTGGTCGGCATGGCCGGCGTGCTCGACTCCTCGCGCTTCCGCTACTTCCTCGCCGACGAGTTCAACGTCTCCGTCGAGGACGTCACCGCCTTCGTGCTCGGCGGCCATGGTGACACCATGGTGCCGCTGACCAAGTACTCCACGGTTGCCGGCATTCCGCTGCCCGACCTCGTCAAGATGGGTTGGACCTCGCAGGCCCGGATCGACGAGATCGTCGATCGCACGCGCAACGGCGGCGCCGAGATCGTCAACCTGCTGAAGACCGGCTCGGCCTATTATGCCCCCGCCGCCTCGGCGATCGCGATGGCCGAGAGCTACCTGCGCGACAAGAAGCGCGTGCTGCCGTGCGCGGCCTATCTCAACGGCGAGTTCGGCGTAAAGGACATGTATGTTGGCGTGCCCGTCGTGATCGGCTCCAAGGGCGTCGAGCGCGTGGTCGAGATCGAACTCACCGGCAAGGACCGGGAGGCGTTCGACAAGTCGGTCGCCGCCGTGCAGGGCCTGGTCGACGCCTGCAAGAAGATCGCGCCCGATCTGCTCGGGCGCTGAGCCGAAATCGGCGGCCGCAAAGTCGCTCCGATCGAGTTGCAGGACACTTGGTATATGGTATACCAAGTGTCCGAGAGTTAAGAATTCCGGCAGTCACCCGATCGCGGGTACGGGGAGCAAGCGCTTATGAACATTCACGAATATCAGGCAAAGGCACTTTTGCACGAGTTCGGCGTGCCGATTTCCAAGGGCGTGCCGGTGCTCCGTCCGGAGGATGCGGACGCTGCCGCAAAGGCGCTCGGGGGGCCGGTCTGGGTCGTGAAGAGCCAGATCCATGCCGGCGGTCGCGGCAAGGGCAAGTTCAAGGAGGCCTCCGCGGGCGACAAGGGCGGCGTGCGGCTCGCCAAGTCGATCGCCGAGGTCAACGAGTTCGCCAAGCAGATGCTGGGCGCCACGCTGGTGACGGTGCAGACCGGTGCCGACGGCAAGCAGGTCAACCGCCTCTACATCGAGGACGGCTCCGACATCGACAAGGAATTCTACCTGTCGCTGCTGGTCGACCGCGAGACCTCGAAGGTCGCCTTCGTGGTGTCGACCGAAGGCGGCGTAAACATCGAGGACGTCGCCCATGACAGCCCCGAAAAGATCGTCACCTTCTCGGTCGACCCGGCCACCGGCATCATGCCGCATCACGGCCGCGCCGTCGCCAAAGCGCTGAAGCTGTCGGGCGATCTGGCCAAGCAGGCCGAGAAGCTGTCCGCCCAGCTCTACAATGCCTTCGTCGGCAAGGACATGGCGATGCTGGAGATCAACCCGCTGGTCGTGACCAAGCAGGGCCTGCTCCGCGTGCTCGACGCCAAGGTCTCGTTCGACTCCAATGCGCTGTTCAAGCACCCCGAGGTCGTCGCGCTGCGTGACGAGACCGAGGAGGACGCCAAGGAGATCGAGGCCTCCAAATACGACCTCAACTACGTCACGCTCGACGGCACCATCGGCTGCATGGTCAACGGCGCCGGTCTTGCCATGGCGACGATGGACATCATCAAGCTGTACGGCATGGAGCCAGCCAACTTCCTCGACGTCGGCGGCGGCGCCAACAAGGAGAAGGTGACCGCGGCCTTCAAGATCATCACTGCCGATCCCAACGTGAAGGGCATCCTGATCAACATCTTCGGCGGCATCATGAAGTGCGATGTCATTGCCGAGGGCGTGGTCGCGGCGGTCAAGGAGGTCGGCCTGAAGGTGCCGCTGGTGGTGCGCCTTGAAGGCACCAATGTCGATCTCGGCAAGAAGATCATCAGCGAGTCCGGCCTGAACGTGCTTCCGGCCGACAATCTCGATGATGCCGCGCAGAAGATCGTCAAGGCCGTCAAGGGAGGCTGATGTCCGATGACGGACCGTCTCTCCGCGCCGACGCCGACCGAGGAGCATCGCAGGCTTGCGGTGTTCGCTGGCGAGTGGCGCGGCGACGAGACGGTCCATGCGTCGCGTTGGGCTGAAGGCGGGAAGGCGACTTCGCACGTTTCGGCGCGCATCGACCTGAACGGCTTCTACCTGATCCAGGACACCCGGCAGACCCGGGACGGCAGGGAGAGCTTCGCGACCCACGCGGTCTTCACCTATGACCGCGAGGATCGGCTCTACAAGCTGTTCTGGCACGATTCGCTCGGTTACTTCGCGCAGTCGCCTGCTTCCGGCAATTGGAGCGGCAACGCCCTGGTTCTGGTGCGCGGCTCGCTGCGCGGCAACGCGCGGCACATCTACGAGGTCGTCGA
>JBARNF010001345.1:0-15382 GCA_049802835.1 Bradyrhizobium sp. | reverse complement strand
GTGGATGCCCGGGACAAGCCCGGCCATGACGACGCGGAGAGAGCGGGTCAAACACACAACTTCAGATCGAGCGGCAGACGAAATAAGACCCCGCCCTCTACTCCACCGCATCTCCCAGCAGCTTGCGCATCGCCGCATAGCCCTGCTGCTGCTGGCTCCAGTTGCGGCCGCCGGTGATGGCGCCGTCGATGACGAGATCATGGCCGTTGATGAAGCTGGATTCGTCGCTGGCGAGAAACACCGCGGCGTGCGCGATATCGTCGGGCAGGCCGGCGCGCGGGATCGGCTGCGCCGTCGCATAGGCGTTGCGGATCGTCTCCGGCGTCTTCTCAGCCGCCTCGGTCGACAGTCCCAGCGCCTTGCCGAAGATGCCGGTCGCGATCAGTCCCGGCGAGATCGAGTTGACGCGGACGCCGGACTCGCCAAGCTCCATCGCCACGCATTTGGTGAGATGGATGACCGCGGCCTTCGCCGTGCTGTAGACCAGCGAGGTCGAATAGCCCGCAAGGCGCCCGGCGATCGAGCCATTGTTGATGATGCTGCCCGCGCCCTGCGTCTTCATGTGAGGCGCGGCGTACTTCATCCCCAGCATCACGCTGCGCACCAGCACCGCCATGGCCTGGTCGAAGCGATCAGCATCGAGGCCTTCGATGCCCCCGGTCTGCGCCGGTCCACCGGCATTGTTGAACAGGCAATCCAGCCGGCCGAAGCGCTCGACCGCGAGATCGATCAGCGCGCGCATCTGCTCATCGACGGTGACGTCCGTCTGGCGGAATACGCAAGTGTCGCCGAGACGGCTCGCCAGCGCCTCGCCTTCGCTGCTACGCCGGCCGGCGACGATCACCTTCGCGCCCTCGGCGACGAAGATTTCCGCTGTTCGCAAGCCGATGCCGCTGGTCGCTCCCGTGATCACGGCGACCTTGCCGTCGAGTCGTCCCATTCCCTGATCCTCTTGTTGGTTGATTGCAAAGCGCGCCGGGTAGCATCCGGTTCCGCCGCGGAACCATCATCCCGCGCACTGAATTGCAACACAAGCAAGACGGCTTCCATCAACCGGACAAATTACCGCCACCCCGGCCTTAATTTGGTTGCGCGGTTGAGGCTCATGGATGGCCATGACGCGACTCACCGATGATATCAAGCGAATCTGGCGCGGCGAGCTGCAGCCATCGTTGGCCTGGAGCGGCACGTTCGCAGCGATGTGCCTGGTCATCGCCACCACGATCCGTTTCGGCATGGCGCATCTGCGCCCCGACGTGTTCTTCACGCCCTACATTCCCGCTGTGTTCTTCGCCACGGCAATGGGCGGATCGGCCGCCGGCATCGCCACGGCCGTGACAGGTGCGGCGCTCGGCCTGGCGCTCGACTTCGGCGGCGGTCCGGTCGATGCAGCAAAGGTCGCGCTGATGGCCTTGTATCTGACCGTGTCGGCCCTGGTGATCTGGGGCACCAGCCACTACCGCAGCCTGGTGGTCAAGCAGCGCGAGATCGCACGGCGGCTGATCGAGGAGGAGCAGTATCGCAAACTGCTGGTGGACGAGCTGCATCACCGGCTGAAGAACAAGACCTCGACCATTCACGCGGTGCTGCATCAGGTGCTGCACGATCAGCCGCAGGTCTGGAGCAGCATCGACCGGCGCATCCGCGCACTCGCGACCGCCGACGATCTGGTCGCGCGCGTCGGCGGACAAGGCTGCGACCTCAAAGACCTGTTGATGTCGGAGCTCGGCCCCTACGGCCATGTCCGTTTCCAACTCAACGGCGATCCGCTGTTCCTTCCCGCCAAGCTCGCCGTCAGTCTCGCCTTGATCTTCCACGAACTGGCGACCAATGCCGGAAAATACGGCGCCTTCGCCTCGCCGCGCGGCTTCCTGCAGGTCTCATGGACGATGCAGGAGGATCGCCTCAAGCTGAGCTGGGACGAGACCGAGGGCCCGCCGATCGATCACATCGGCAAGCCCGGTTTCGGCACCAAGCTGTTGAATGCCGCCTTGTCGGCGTTCGACGGCAAGACCGAGACCACGTTCCTGAAGACGGGCATCCACTGCACCATGCAGTGCCGGGTGCCGCCGGAATGACCGGCCAGCCGATCGGCCGATTGACATACGACTTTCGCAGTAGGCGATCGGACGCGTATCCGGCCGCATTGAGGATCCGTTAATGATACCGCGCCTCAAAGTCCCGTCATTTCCAATACTTGGCTTACGGCTTCCGTGTTTCTACGTAGCGCTTAACTAAAATGAAGCGGGAACTTCGCACAATCGGCGCATGTACAGCGGCGACCGATTCAACTTTTCTTACGATGCAGTCGAGGGCCTTGGCTCGGCCGAGGCCGAGCTGCGCTTCCTGCGCGGCGTCCTCCGGCAGCTTCCGGCGGGCGTTACGGTTCAGGACGAGCACGGTCGCTTTATCCTGGTCAATGACGCGGCATCGGTCCAGCTCGGCGCTGCAGCCAACAGTGCCGACGGCGTGTCGGCGCCGCATCTCGACAACAGGCGCGCGGCCTGCCGCGAGCTGCTCGAGCAGGGTCGCACCGTGATCGCCGAGGAAAAGGTGGCGAGCGGGCGCGGCGCCCAGACGTTGCTGACCGCTCATCGGCCGGCCCGGATCGGCGAGCAGCGCGTCCTCATCTCGAGTTCGGCCGACATCAGCGAGCAGAAGGACTTCGAGGACCAGCTGTTCCGCGCGGCCTATTATGATGAATTGACCGGCCTGCCGATGCGCCGGGTGGTCGAGCACCGCGCCGACAATCTGGTGCGGCGCGGCCGGATCGAGGGACGCTTTGCGCTCGCCTTCCTCGATCTCGACAACTTCAAATACATCAACGACTATTACGGCCACGCCACCGGCGACGCGATGCTGGTCGAGCTCGCCAAGCGCATCAGCCGGGATCTGCGCGAATCGGATCTGCTGTCGCGCATCAGCGGCGATGAGTTCCTGCTGCTGTTGCATCCGATCGAGCGGGCCGAGGAGGTCGCCGAATTCCTGCAGGGTCTGCTGCACCGCCTGAACGCACCCTTCTTCATCGATGGCGCGGAGGTGTTCGCCTCCGCCTCCGTCGGAGTCAGCCTGTATCCCGAGCACGGCGCGAGCTACGACGTGCTGCGCCAGAACGCCGATCTCGCGATGTACCGCGTCAAGAACAGCGGCAAGGGAGCGCTGGCATTCTTCTCGACCGCGATGGAGCACGAGGCGCTGGCGCGCATGAAAGTCGAGCAGTCGCTGCGGCTCGCCATTCTCGAGAAACGCTTCTGCTGCGCGTTCCAGGCCAAGGTCGACATCCGTACCGAGGAGATCAAGGGCATCGAGGCGCTGGTGCGCCTGCGCGACAATGAAGGCGTGATCCAGGCCCCCGGCTCTTTCATCAATCTCGCCGTCGAGCTCGGCCTGATCGACGAGCTCGCGCATCTCGTGCTGGCCGAGATCGTCAAATCGATCGATCTGATCAACGACACCTTCGGGCCCGACACGACGATCAGCATCAACGTCGCGGCCAAGCAGGCCTCTAACCCGGATTTCATGCAGCCCTTCGCCCACGCGATCGAGGCGACTGGATTCCCGAGGCGGTTCATGATCGAGGTCACCGAGGACGCGTTCGTGACCCGCAGCCATTTCCAGGACGAGATCGTGCCGCTGCTACGCGCGATCGGCGTCGGCATCTCGATCGATGATTTCGGCATCGGCTATTCGTCGCTGTCGGCGCTCGCCGACATCACCGCTGACGAGATCAAGATCGACCGCTCGTTCATCACCGACATCCATAAGCGGCCGCGCAGCCAGGGTATCCTGCGCGCCATCGAGTCGCTGAGCGAAGCGCTCGGCATGACCGTGATCGCGGAAGGCATCGAGTCGTTCGAGGAGCTCGCCTATCTGCAGGCCGCGACCAAGATCCGCTATGCGCAGGGCTATTACTTCTCGCGTCCGATCTTCCTGGAAGAGCTGAAGCCCGCAGCCCCGCTTGCAAGCGAAGCGCGCATGAGCCTGGCCAGTCGCCCTGTGCAGGAAAACCGCCAGGCCTACGCGCGCAGCAGCCGCTATCGGCGCTGACGCCCGTCGCCGACGGCTGCCTTCGAAAGCGCCTTGACCCGCCCCGAGCATGCACACTATCAGTTGCAGTCAACAGCCGCCGGTAGCTGGGAGGAAGGCTCGTGAAAACGTCACATATACTCAAAGGCATTGTTTCATCACTGACTGCAGCCCTGCTGGCGACCGCCGCCCAGGCCGATGATCTGAAAATCGCTCTCATCTACGGCAAGACCGGCCCCCTCGAGGCCTATGCCAAGCAGACCGAAGCCGGTCTGCGACTGGGCTTCGAATACGCCACCAAGGGCACCAACATGATCGACGGTCGCAAGATCGTCATCATCACCAAGGATGACCAGGGCAAGCCCGATCTGTCGAAGGCGGCGCTCTCCGAAGCCTATCAGGACGACGGCGCCGACATCGCGATCGGCACCACGTCGTCGGCTGCGGCGCTCGCCGACCTGCCGGTCGCCGAGGAGAACAAGAAGATCCTGATCGTCGAGCCGGCTGTGGCCGACCAGATCACCGGCGAGAAGTGGAACCGCTACATCTTCCGCACCGGCCGCAATTCGTCGCAGGATGCGATCTCCAACGCGGTCGCGATCGGCAAGCCCGGCGTGACCGTCGCTACGCTCGCCCAGGACTACGCGTTCGGCCGCGACGGCGTCGCCGCCTTCAAGGAGGCGCTGGCCAAGACCGGCGCCACCCTGGGAGCTGAGGAATATGTGCCCACGAATACCACCGACTTCACCGCGGTCGGCCAGCGTCTGTTCGATGCGCTGAAGGACAAGCCCGGCAAGAAGATCATCTGGGTGATCTGGGCGGGCGGAGGCGATCCCCTCACCAAGCTGCAGGACATGGATCCGAAGCGCTACGGCATCGAGCTGTCCACCGGCGGCAACATTTTGCCCGCGCTCGCCGCCTACAAGCGGCTGCCCGGCATGGAAGGCGCCACCTACTACTATTATGACATTCCCAAGAATCCCGTGAACGACTGGCTGGTGGCGGAGCACCAGAAGCGCTTCAGCGCGCCGCCGGACTTCTTCACCGCCGGCGGCTTCTCGGCTGCGATGGCGGTCGTCACCGCGGTCACCAAGGCGAAGTCCACCGACACCGAAAAGCTGATCGCGGCGATGGAGGGCATGGAGTTCGACACGCCGAAGGGCAAGATGATCTTCCGGAAAGAAGATCACCAGGCGCTGCAGAGCATGTATCACTTCCGCGTCAAGGTCGACCCGAACCTCGCCTGGGCCGTCAACGAGCCGGTGCGCGAGATCAAGATCGACGAGATGAGCATCCCGATCCGCAACAAGCGCTAGACGCTGAAATCCGTGCCCGGCCCGCGCGCCGGGCACGTTCAGCTTGGCAGTCACTCAGCTGGCAACATGACCCTCACTCTCGAAACCCGCGACCTCACCATCCGCTTCGGCGGCCATGTCGCGGTCGACAGCGTCAGCTGCAGCTTCCGGCCGGGTGAGCTCACCGCGATCGTCGGTCCCAACGGCGCCGGCAAGACCACTTATTTCAACCTGATCTCAGGCCAGCTGCGTGCCTCGTCGGGCTCCATCCTGTTCGACGGCAAGGACATCACCAACCTCTCGGCGCCGCTGCGCACCCGCGCCGGCCTGGGACGCGCCTTCCAGCTCACCAATCTGTTCCCCAATCTGAGCGTCGAGGAGAACGTGCGCCTCGCCGTGCAGGCGCAGAGCGGCGTGCACTACGATCTGTTGCGTCCCTGGATGGCGCGGCGCGACCTGATTACCCGCGCCGATGCGATCCTCGACAAGGTCGCGCTCGGCGGCCGCCGCAGCATCACCGCGACCACTCTGTCGCATGGCGACCAGCGCAAGCTCGAGGTCGCGCTGATGATGGCGCTGGAGCCCAAGGTGTACATGTTCGACGAGCCGACCGCCGGCATGAGCATCGACGAGGTGCCGGTCGTGCTCGACCTCATCGCCCAACTGAAGCAAGACAAGAGCAAGATCATCCTTCTGGTCGAGCACAAGATGGACGTCGTCCGCTCGCTCGCCGACCGCATCATCGTGCTGCATAACGGTCAGCTCGTCGCCGACGGCAACCCAGCGGAGGTCATCGCCTCGCCGATCGTGCAGGAAGCCTATCTCGGCGTCGCGCCGCGGAGTGCCGCATGAGCGCGCTTCTGAAGCTGTCGGGCGTCCAGACCTATATCGGCCGCTATCACATCCTGCAGGGCGTCGACCTCGACGTGCCGGAGGGGAAGACCACGATGCTGCTCGGCCGCAACGGCGCCGGCAAGACGACGACGCTGCGCACCGTCATGGGGCTGTGGCAGGCGAAGAACGGCACGATCTCGCTCGCCGGCGAGCCGATCGAGAAGCTCGCAACACCCGACATCGCGCAACGCGGCGTCGGCTATGTGCCCGAGAGCATGGCCGTGTTCTCCGACCTCACCGTCAAGGAGAACCTGGTGCTGGCGGCACGCAATGGCCCGCTCGACGATGCCCAGCTCGCCTGGATCTTCGGCTTCTTCCCGGCCCTGAAGAAGTTCTGGCTGTCGCGCGCCGGCAGCCTGTCCGGCGGCCAGAAGCAGATGCTGTCGATCGCGCGCGCGATCGTCGAACCGCGCAAGCTGCTCTTGATCGACGAGCCGACCAAGGGCCTCGCGCCGGCGATCGTGGTGTCGCTGATCGAATGCCTCAAGGAGATCAAGCGCCGTGGCGCCACCATCCTGCTGGTCGAGCAGAATTTCCATGCCGCGCGGGAGCTCGGCGACCAGGTGCTGGTGATGGACAACGGCACCATCGTCCATCGCGGCGAGATGGCTGATCTCGCCGCGGACGTGCCACTGCAGGAGCGCCTGCTGGGCCTCAGCCTGGAGGCGCACCAATGAGCGATCTCGCGGCGACCGACGCGCTGCCGAAACCGAAGCGCGACATCGCGCCGCTGCTGCTGCCGGTGGTGCTGGCCATTCTGATGATCCCGCTGGTGGGCTCGGCGAGCTCCTGGGTGACCTTGACGGTCGCAAGCCTCGCGATGGGCATGATGATCTTCATCATGGCCTCGGGCCTGACGCTCGTGTTCGGACTGATGGACGTGCTCAATTTCGGCCACGGCGCCTTCATCGCAGTCGGCGCCTATGTCGCAACCCTCGTGCTGCTGCCGCTGGCGAGCTGGGCGCAAGCCGACTCGCTTCTGACCAACCTCGCCGTCCTTGCCCTGACTGCATTGCTGTCGATGGGTATCAGCGGCGCGCTCGGCCTCCTGGTGGAGCGCGTGCTGGTGCTGCCGGTCTATGGCCAGCACCTGAAGCAGATCCTGATGACCACCGGCGGCCTCATCGTTGCCGAGCAGACGCTGTATGCGCTGTTCGGCCCGCAGATCATTCCCATGCCGCTGCCCACGGCGTTGCGCGGATCTTTCATCTTGGGCGACGTCGCGATCTCGAAATACCGGCTGCTGGCGATGCTGGTCGGCTTCGCGATCTTCGTCGCCATCGAGCTGGTGCTGAACCGGACCAAGATCGGGCTCCTGATCCGCGCCGGCGTCGAGAATCGCGAGATGGTCGAGGCGCTCGGCTATCGCATCCGCCGCCTGTTCCTCGGCGTGTTCATGACCGGCTCGGCGCTGGCCGGCCTCGGCGGCGTGATGTGGGGGCTCTATCGCGAGCAGGTGCACGCTTCGCTCGGCGACGAGCTCACCGTGCTCGTGTTCATCGTCGTGATCATCGGCGGCCTCGGCTCGATCACCGGCTGCTTCATCGGCGCGATCCTGGTCGCGATGGTCGCCAACTATGGCGGCTTCCTGGTGCCGAAGCTCGCCCTCGTCTCCAACATCCTGCTGATGGTCGCCGTGCTGATGTGGCGGCCGCGCGGCCTCTATGCGGTGACCAGCCGATGATGATCCTGTCCGGCGATCCGCCCCGCAGCCGCGCGCTGTCCGTCCTGCTCGTCGTCATCATCGTGGCATTGTTGGCGACGCCTTTCATCTTTCCCGGCGCCAAGGCGCTCAACGTCGCCGCCAAGATCTGCATCTTCGCAGCGCTGGTCGCGTCCTACGACCTGCTGCTGGGCTACACTGGCTCGGTGTCGTTCGCGCACACGATGTTCTACGGCATCGGCTCCTATGCCATCGCGATCGCGCTCTACGCGCTCGGCCCCAACTGGAGTTCGGTGGCGGTGGCCGTTGCCGCCGGGCTGCCACTCGCCTTGCTGCTGGCGCTCGCGATCGGGCTGTTCTCGCTGCGCGTCGAGGCGATCTTCTTTGCGATGATCACGCTCGCGGTCGCCTCCGCATTCCTGGTGCTGGCGTCGCAACTGTCGTGGCTGACGGGTGGCGAGGATGGCCGCAGCTTCCAGCTGCCGGAGCTATTGCGCCCGGGCACCGCGTTCATCGGCAAGGAGTGGTTCGGCTTTCCCGTCAACGGCCGCATCCTGACCTACTACATCGTGCTGTCCGCCTGCGCGTTGATGATCCTGGCATTGCTGCGCGTGGTGAATTCGCCGTTCGGCAGGGTCCTGCAGGCGATCCGCGAGAACCGCTTCCGCGCCGAGGCGCTCGGCTATCGTACCGTCTTTCACCTGACCTATGCCAATTGCGTCGCGGCCATGATCGCCGCCGGCGCGGGCATGTTGAACGCGCTGTGGCTGCGTTATGCCGGTCCCGATACCTCGCTCAGCTTCTCGATCATGCTCGACATCCTGCTGATGGTGGTGATCGGCGGCATGGGCACGATCTATGGCGCCATCATCGGCGCGGCGATCTTCATCCTGGCGCAGAACTATCTCCAGGCCCTGATGGGTATCGCCTCGACTGCCGCGGCCGATGCCGGCCTGCCGCTGCTGCCCGGCCTGTTACACCCCGACCGCTGGCTGCTGTGGCTGGGTCTGCTGTTCATCGCCAGCGTCTATTTCTTCCCGACCGGCGTCGTCGGCCGCCTCCGCAACAAGCCGGGTGCAACAAGCTGAGTTGCAACTCCCCTCAGAATTCCGCGCAGCCCGGCCTTCCGGGCAGCGGCGACTGCGGTATTCCCGTGCAGCCACTGCCATTTTCCGTGAAGTTTCCGTGCACGTTTAAGCCGCGGCTAACCGCGTTTCCTAACCGCTCCGGCACCAGTGCCTTGTTATCAAGCTTGCTTGCAACAAGTCATTTCCTCCCGGGTCGATCAGGGCATGCAAGGCGCAGCAGACACGTCAGGGGCCGGCGTAACAGAGCCGGAACGAGTTGGCACGTCCCTCTGGCGCGGTCCTGTGCCGTGGCTGATCGCATGCGGCACGCTGCTGATCGTGGCCATCGTGGTAGGCACGATCGTGATGGCCAACGGATTCAGAGACCGCGCGATCGGCAACAATGAGCGCGAGCTCGAGAATACGGTGCTGCTGCTGAGCCGCCATTTCGCGCAGCAGTTCGAGGACGCCGAGACTGCCGTGGCCGACGTGATTCGCCGCATGAACCTTGCCGACATCGCAACACCCGAAGCGTTTCGCACCAGGATGAGCAGCAGCGCCGTTCGCGAAATGCTGCAATCGCAGGTGAGCGGCCTTTCGTATCTGGGTGACCTCACCATCGTCGACGCGGCCGGTCGCTTCATCAATTGGTCCGGCGCCGGCCCGACGCCCGCGGCAAACGTTGGCGAGCGCAGTTACTTCAAGACGCTCAAGGCAGATCCGCCGGCCGACGATGTCGTGATCGAGTCTGTCCTCAGCCTCATCACCGGTCGACAAGCGACCATTGTCGCGCACCGGCTCACCGGCGCGAATGGGGCTTTTCTCGGAGTGCTGACGCGGCGCGTCGATCCCCAAAGTTACGAGACGTTCCTGCGGTCTCTGGCGCTCGGCAGCAGCGCTGCGATCACGCTGTTCCACAATGACGGAACGTTGCTCGCCCGCTATCCTCACATCGACGGCATGGTGGGCCGCAAGATCACCGACGTAAAGCTGCTGAAGACGATAGTGAGCCAGGGAGGGCGCCACACCGGGCCGGTCAGCAGTCCCTTCGACCATGTCGAGCGAATCGGCACCGGCGCCACGATTGGGCGCTTTCCCCTCGCCGTGATCGCGACCAAGACTGTCGATGACGCGCTGGCGGACTGGCGCTCGCAGGTGGGATCACTCGTCGGCGCGGCGACCCTGGCTACGGTCATCGTCGCGCTATTGTTCAGCCTGATGATCCGGCAGATCGTGCGGCAGAACCGGGTGGCGAGAGGCCAGCTCGAGAACGAGAAGCAGCGGGTCGAGACTGCGCTCGACAACATGACGCAAGGTCTCATCTCGTTCGATGCCGACGCGCGCATCGTGATGTTCAACCAGCGCTTCATCGACCTGCTTGGCCTGTCGGCCGACATCATCAAGCCCGGCTGCCATCTGCGTGACGTAGTCGCGCATGGCAAGGAGTTGGGATCGTTCAACGGTGACGTCACGAGTTTCTGTGCGGATATCCTGGACGAGGTCGAGAACGGCAAGACCTTGCAGAAGGTCGTCGAGACCGGCAACGGCCGGTCCTTCAACGTGATCGACAAGCCGCTGGCCTCGGGCGGCTGGGTCACAACGATCGAGGACATCAGCGAGCACCGCAAGCTCGAGCAGGAGCGCGATCGGAGCTACGCGTTCCTGCGCGAGATCATCGATCACATCCCCTCACACATCATGGTCAAGGACGTCCGCGACCGTCGCTACGTGCTGGTCAATCAGTCCAGCGAGCAGCGCTTCGGCCGGCCCCGCGAGGAGATCGTCGGCAAGACGGCGTTCGACCTGCTGCCCAAGTCGACGGCCGAAAAGGTGACGGCGGACGATGATCGCGCGCTGGAGCAGCCCGGCGGGCTGTTTCTCGGCGAACATCCCTGGCAGACGCCGGCCCTGGGACTGCGCTACATCACCTCGCGCCGCATCACCGTCGCCGACGAGGCGAGCACACCGCGCTACCTGATCAATGTCATCGAGGATACCACGGAGCGGCGGCTGGCCGACGAGCAGATTGCCCATCTCGCCCATTTCGATGCGCTGACCGATCTGCCGAATCGCGTGCTGTTCCGCGAGCGCATCGAGCAGGAGCTGCAGCGCGCACGTCACGGCAAATTCTGCGCGCTGCTGTACATCGACGTCGACGAATTCAAGGGCATCAACGATTCACTCGGACACCACGTCGGCGACGAGCTCCTGAAAACCATCGCCGGCCGGATCAAGGCTTGCCTGACGGCCGAAGACCTGGTGGCGCGGCTCGGCGGCGACGAATTCGCGGTGCTGCTGACCACCGTCGCGGATCGCGACGAGGTGATCGTGGCCGTGAAGGAGATCCTCGATGCGATCCGCAAGCCCTACCGCTGCCTCGGTCACCAATTGTCGACCGATGCCAGCGTCGGCATCGCGCTGGCACCGCAGGACGGCACCGAGTGCGAACAGCTGACCAAGAATGCCGACCTCGCAATGTACGCAGCCAAGGCCGGCGGCCGCCGCACCTTCCGCTTCTTCGTAGCGGCGATGGACGAGAGCGCGCGCGCCAGGCTGCAGCTGCAGCAGGATCTCCGCCGCGCCATTGCGGAAGGGCAGTTCGAGCTGCACTATCAGCCGCTGCTTGGGTTCAGCGACAACAGCGTGACCGGCTGCGAGGCGCTGTTGCGCTGGCGCCATCCGGAGCGTGGCTGGGTGCCGCCGCTCGATTTCATCCCGCTCGCGGAGGACACCGGGCTCATCAACGAGATCGGCGACTGGGTGTTGCGGACGGCCTGCGCCGAGGCGGTGAGCTGGCCCGGCGACATCCGCATCGCCGTGAACGTGTCGCCGGTCCAGCTGAAATCGCCGACAATGGCGCTGCGCATCGCGAGCGCGCTGGCGGCCTCCGGGCTCGCACCCGGCCGGCTTGAGGTCGAGATCACCGAAGCGGTGCTGATCAGCGATGACGACGTCGCCCTCGACATCCTGCATCAATTGCACGCCATGGGCGTGCGCATCGCGCTGGACGATTTCGGCACCGGCTATTCGTCGCTCAGCTATCTCAAGCGCTTCCCGTTCGACAAGATCAAGATCGACCGCTGCTTCGTCAATGATCTCGGCGCCGGCAGCTCGGCGGCCATCGTGCAGGCCGTGGTGAGCATCGCCGCCGCGAGCAACATGACGACCACGGCCGAGGGCGTCGAAACCGGAGCCCAGCACACAGCGCTGCGTCAGCTCGGCTGCACCGAGATGCAGGGCTATCTGTTCAGCGCACCGAAGCCGGCCTCCGAGTTGAGGAAGCTGTTCGCGCGGGGCGCGACGCTTCCGGAGGATTTGCAGGCCGCCGGCTGAATGGGAGGCCCGCCGGCGACCTCGACGGCATGACCGCGGGGGGCGCATGCGGTGGGGCCTGCGCACATTTTGCGGACGCAGCTGCTACCGGGTGCGAAGCCAACTGCCTATATGGGGGTGGCAGCAACGGAGTTGAGCGCCATGCAGCCGGTCTCCATCCTCCTGAACATTCTCTGGATTTTGTGCGGCGGCGCCTACATGGCGTTCGGCTGGCTGGTCGCTGCGGTCGTGATGGCCATCACCATCAAAGGCCTGCCCTGGGAGCGCGCCGCGTTCAACATCGCGGCCTATACACTGTTGCCGTTCGGATCCCGTGCGGTCCGCCGCGACGAGATCACCGGCATGGAGGACGTCGGAACCGGCTTGCTCGGCCTCATCGGCAACATCATCTGGTTCCTGCTGGCCGGCTGGTGGCTGGCGCTCGGGCACCTCGTCACCGCCGTCGTGCTGGCGGTGACGATTATCGGCATCCCGTTCGCCTGGGCCCATCTGAAGCTCGCAGGGCTGGCGCTGTGGCCGATCGGCAGGACCATCGTGCCGGCCTGACGTATCGGCGGCCCCAAGGCCCCCGTCGGACCGCGTGGTCTCCCACACCGGAACCAGGACCTGCCGTCCCGCCCGAACGGCTGACACCGGCCCGGTCCGGAGACGCCAATTTGGCGGCGGCGCGTCATCCAAGGCCGTTGCCGACGTCCGGGCAATCGGCTAAACGGATCAGCGCACGCACCCGTAGCTCAGCTGGATAGAGCGTTGCCCTCCGAAGGCAGATGTCAAGCTGTTTTGCGGGAGCGCTAAACTAAAAAGAAATCGAAATTTCAGAGACTTAAGAAATCAGCGCGGATCGCTTCACAGCCACGAAGTTTCCGCGTAAGCACTGCGTAAGCAGGCAGGCACCCGTAGCTCAGCTGGATAGAGCGTCGACCTCCGAAGGCGAAGGCCACACGTTCGAATCGTGTCGGGTGCGCCATCCCCCTCATCAAGAGGGCGTTCGACTGGATCGCGGCGCTTACCTTGTGGACGTAACGGCCAAGCGAAAGCGCCTGCCGGCTCTGACCTGCAAATCCCCGTTCAACAACCGAGCCCCTGATGAGGATCAAGACATTGATCCCTGACTTTGTCCCGTCGCCGCATTCTTCGGCAGGGCGCCTTGGCCATACCTGGCCGCCTCGGAAAGAGCCCCCGAGCGGTCTACCCTTCACAAAAGACCATCGTTTCAGACTATTGCTGCTTGAAACCGTTTCCGCGTGGAGACGGCCAGGCGTCCGAGACCAAAATGCTCTTGGATGCCCCGGATCAGGTCTTCTTCATCCTCCAGGCCCTTGGTGCGTAACGTGTCCGCGAGACCTGCGAGCTCCGGCAGCGGCACATCGCCGTGCTCGCGGCCACCGGCGCCGCGATAGGGTATCTTCAGGCTCGGCTCCGCATCCCGCGGCCAAATGATTTCGCGGTCGGCTTCGATCGTCGTGGGCAAGCGGTTTCGGCCGAGCGCAGAGCGGATGACTTTTTGCACAGTCTCGCCTGACCGCTGGAAGCCGTGGGCACGAGCAATACGGTCGATCAGGATGTCAAAAAAGATCGGCCCTTCGATTGCGACAACATGATCAATCATCGCGCGAAGTTCGCCGCGATAGCCGACATCATAGAAGCGCTCTCGATCGGGTATGGCGACGACGCTCGGGTCCGCTTTCTCGTATGGTTTTGGCGCTGTTGACAAATTGTCCGCCGGCTCCGGGCCACGGGCGTATATCTTTTGCTCTTGCTCTTCGAGCCGCTCGCGATCATTGGCCGGTTCGGGCGGTAGAACCGGCGCCTCTATAGTCACGAGCTGCAGCTCTTCGGTTACCACGTCCTCGGCTGGCAGAGCGGCTTCAGGGACGTCATCACCGTGGGCCTGTAGAGTTTCTGGCCTCTCCATTTGCGGCGGCACATCCGCTTGCGTCTTGGCTACTGCACGCGAGGCGCGGTCAGCCTCGAGATCGGCAGTTAGCCGGGCATGGATCTTCTCGGCCGCAGCGTCTGCATCCATCCACCATTCAGTGCTCCAAATGCGCCGGATACGCCAGCCTAGATCGGTCAACACCATTTCGCGCAGCCGGTCGCGGTCGCGCGCTGTGGCCGAGCGATGATAGGTCGCGCCGTCGCATTCGACGCCGGCGAGATAACGGCCCGGAAAATCCGGATGCACAACGCCGAGGTCGACGCGGAAGAATGATACGCCGACTTGGGGATGGAGTTCCCAGCCTCGTTTCTTGAGCGCCCACATCACAGCGTCCTCGAAGGGCGACTCGGTCGCACGGCCAGTTGGCGAGAAGGCCTCCGCGATGGCGCGCGCGCCGTGTTCGGCGAATTCTAGGAAATGCTTGAAGTCGACAACGCCCTTGGCGGATGTCCGCCCGAGGTCGATCTGTTCGGGGCGCAATGTCGCGAACACCAGAAGCTCGCTGCGCGCGCGGGTGATCGCGACGTTAAGTCGGCGGTGACCGCCTTCGTTGTTGAGTGACGAAATTTGGGCGGTGATACGACCGGTCTTGTCGGGGCCTACGGCCACCGAAAAAATGATGACATCGCGCTCGTCGCCCTGAACATTCTCGATGTTCTTGACGAGGATCGGTTCCCGGGTCTGGTTGCGATCGAAATGCACCTCCAATGCTGGATCACTGCGCCGCGCTTGGTCGAGCATATTCTCGATCAGCCGCTGCTGGTCACCGTTAAAGGTGACGACGCCGATCGAGTGGGTTGATGTCTTGAGGCGCCTGACGACCTCGGCGACAACGGCTTCGGCTTCCTTGCGGTTCACCTTCGCGCCACCGCGCTCGTAGATGCCGCCCTCAACGTGGACGTAGCGCACGGCGGCGTCGCGAGTCACGGGCGAAGGAAACGTGATCAGTTCGCCTCGATAATACTTGGCATTCGAGAAAGCGATCAGGCTTTCATGGCGGCTGCGATAGTGCCAGGATAGCCGCATGCTCGGGATGTTGGAGGCGAGACACTCGTCGAGGATGCTCTGCTGGCTTTCCACCGTCGAGCCATCGTCATCGTCGTTATCAATGCCCCGTTGGCCTACGCTGGTCGGCGGCAGCTGTGCGGGATCTCCGACCACGATC
>JBARNF010001344.1:0-3658 GCA_049802835.1 Bradyrhizobium sp. | reverse complement strand
CAACGCTGCGCGTTGTCGGACTTGCCCGGGACGACACCGAATGTGAGGCCCGCGTTGTGGCAAGGCCGGCGCTACGCTCGTCGTCGTTGCAGGCAGCGTCGCCCGCCACCGCTCACGCAAATTCCGGTGCGACAGGCTGATGCGCCTGCAGGCGCGCGCGTTCGGTGTTGGGCCAGAGCAGTGCCAGTCCGAACAGGCCGGAGAGCAGCATGACCACCGCATTGATGGTGAAGCCCAGCAGGTAGCCTTCGAGCAGGCTGCCAGATGCCTGGATCATCTTGCCCATCACGACAGGCGCAACGATTCCGGCGAGCGTATAGAGCGCGCCGTAGATCGCCATCGCCGCGCCACGCTGCGCCACCGGCGTGAATTCGCCGATCATCGGCGGACAGACCACGTAGATCGATCCGCACAGCCCCGAACCGACGACGAGCAGCGCGATCTTGGCCGCGGCAGCATCGACATGCGGCATGGTCGCCATCAGGACGGCTCCGAAGATCAATGGCGTCGCGCCGAGCACGCCGCGGGCCACGCGTGTCGAGACACCGCGGGCCATCAGCCGTTGCGACAGCCAGCCCGTGATCATCACCACGCACGCGCCGAAGATCCAGGGCATGATCGAGATGAAGCCCGCCTGCTGCTGCGAAAAGCCGAGGCCCTTGACCAGGAACGGCGTGAACCAGGTCAGCCCCAGCGACAGCGCCCAATAGGCGCCGAACGTCGCGGCAACGCAGCCGACGAAGGTCCGCGATGTCAGGAGTTGCAGATACGGCACCCGCTGCTCGCGCGATGCGGCCAGTTCGACCTCGGCCAAGGGACCCTCCTGGCCCAGCCAAAGCCACGCCGCGCTCCACATCAGGCCGACGATGCCGAGCGCGCCGAACGCATAGTGCCAGCCGTGATTCACGATCACCCAGTTCAGCGCGGGCACCGCAAGGATGACACCGAAGGCGGACCCTTGCGACAGAATCGCGGTCGGCATCGCGCGTTTCTCATCGGGAAACCATTTGTAGACCGCGTGAACGGCGACGGATGCCGCAGGCCCTTCACCGGCCCCGAGAATGATGCGGCAGATCACGAGCGTGCTGAAGCCGATGGTGCCGACCATCGGGAACTGCGCCAGCGCCCAGATCACCGCGAGCACCAGCAGGACCCAGCGCGTCGGCACCGTGTTCACGACGAACCCGACCACGATCGCGGCAATCGAGAACAGCAGGAAGAACGACGAACCGAGCACACCGAACTGCTCGGGCGTGAGATTGAGTTCGGTCATGATCGGGACGCCTGCGAGTCCGACCACGATCTTGTCGGCGAAGTTGACCAACATGAACAGGAACAGCAGGAACGTGATCTTCCAGGCGCCCTTGGGCGTCCCCCTGGGCGGACCTTTGGGGGTCGGCCTCGACGTCGTTCCGGATGTGCCCTCGAGCGTCACTGGCGCGGCCATGTTCCCTCCCCGTCGTTCGCATGATCCGCCCCTCTCGTCCGGGCGTTTTGCACATGCTACTCACGAAGCAGCCGCGCAAGCAACCAGCTCGCGAGCTAAGCCATTGCTGCAACGCGGGAATCTTCCATTCAAGGATGTCCGGCGCGGAGCCCGCAACCTGCCCACGCGGCAGCGGCATCTGCCACGGCCTGGACGAGAACGAAGGCGTGATGTTCGGGTACGACCTTGTTATGTTGTGACGCAACAACCGCGAAGAAGCTCGTGCTCAGCGTCCGTCATCTCATCAAATCCTATCGATCGGGCGGCGAGCCGATCAGCGTTCTGCGCGGCGTCGACCTCGACGTGACCCGTGGCGAGCGCGTGGCCCTGACCGGCGAGTCCGGCTCGGGCAAGAGCACGCTGCTGCATCTGATCGCCGGCCTCGATGCGGCGGATAGCGGCGAGATCGCACTCGACGGTGTTGCGATCAGCGGACTGGACGATGCCGGCCGCGCAGCGCTGCGGCGCGAGCGGCTCGGCCTCGTGTTCCAGCAATTCAACCTGGTGCCGAGCCTGTCGGTGGCCGACAATCTCACTTTCCAGGCGCGGCTGGCCGGACGGCATGATCCGGCCTGGCACGCCGAGCTGGTCGAGCGACTCGGCCTCAGGACGATGCTCAGGCGCTATCCGGAGCAGCTCTCGGGCGGCCAGCAGCAGCGCGTTGCCATTGGCCGCGCGCTGGCGGTCAGGCCAGCCCTGCTGCTGGCGGACGAGCCGACCGGCAATCTCGACGAGGACACTGCCGACGAGGTGATGGCGCTGACGCGCGACCTCGTCGCGCGCACCGGATGCGGCTTCCTGATGGTGACGCATAGCGCGCGGCTGGCGGCGATGCTCGACCGCCATGTTCATCTGCATGCCGGACGCGTCGCATGAGGCGCGCGCTGTGGATTCTCGCCGTGCTGCTCAGTCACTGGCGCCGGCATCCGATGCAGCTTGCCACATTGCTGATCGGGCTGATCTCGGCGACGGCGCTGTGGAGCGGCGTGCAGGCGCTGAACCAGCAGGCGCGCAGCTCGTATGATCGCGCGGCCGCGATCTTCGGTGGCGCGCGCACGCCGATGCTGGTCGCGTCGGACGGCAAGATGCTGCCGCAGAGCGTGTTCGCCGAGTTGCGCCGTGCCGGCTGGCCGGTGTCGCCGGTCGTCGAGGGCCGCGTGCAGATCGACGGCCGCTCGATCAGGTTGCTCGGCATCGAGCCGTTCAGCATCCCCAAGGAGGTCGGCGATGCGCCGATGGTCGGACGCGACGAGCTCGAGGCGTTTCTGACCCCGCCGCATCGGACGCTGATCGCGCCGGAGACGATGGCCGATCTCGGATTCAAGGACGCCGCCGCGTTGCGGCTGAGCAACGATGCCATGCTGCCACCGCTGATGGCGCAACAGCAGCTCGCACCCGGCATCCTCGTGGTCGACATCGGCGACGCGCAGCGGCTGCTCGGCAAGCCCGGCCAGATCTCGCGCCTGCTGGTCGGCAAGTCCAAAGGGAAGCCGCAGCCCCTGCAGACGATCGCAGGCGGCCGCCTGCAGCTGGTCCAGCCTGAAGCCGAGACCGACCTGGAGCGGCTGACCGACAGCTTCCATCTCAACCTGACCGCGTTCGGCCTGCTGTCGTTCGTGGTCGGTCTCTTCATCGTCAATTCCGCGATCGGGCTGGCGTTCGAGCAGCGGCTGCCGGTGCTGCGCACCTTGCGCGCCTGCGGCGTGTCGGCGCGGCAGCTCAACAGCGTGCTGATCGGCGAGCTCATAACTTTCGCACTGGTCGCGGGCCTCGTCGGCCTCATCTGCGGCTATGTCATTGCTGCTGCGCTGCTGCCGAACGTTGCCGCGTCGCTGCGCGGCCTGTATGGCGCGCAGGTACCGGGCGAACTGAGCCTGCGGCCCGAATGGTGGCTCGCCGGCCTCGTCATCAGCGTCGCCGGCGCGCTCGTGGCGGCCACCACCAGCCTGATCAAGTCGATGCGGCTGCCGATCCTCTCCGCCGCGCAACCCTATGCGTGGCAGGAAGCGCAGCGGCGCTGGCTGGGGCTGCAGAGCGCGGTCGCGCTCGCGTTCTTCGCAGGCGCCGGCCTGCTGCTGTGGTTCGGCCAGTCGCTGCTGGCGGGCTTCGGTGTGCTCGCCGCGATGATGCTGGGCGCGGCGCTGCTGCTGCCGGCCGTGCTCGAGCTCGCGC
>JBARNF010001343.1:0-1572 GCA_049802835.1 Bradyrhizobium sp. | reverse complement strand
CTAGCAGCCCGTTGACGAAGTCAGCGTCGGCTGGTTCCGTCTGATTGTGGCGATTCGGACGGGCTTTTCACGATGGCGATGCGACGCGAGAGCGATGTTCAAACCGACTTGATGGTGACGTGGGCTGAGATGCCGCGGTCGCCCGGCCACGCCTTTTACGACAAGCTGCAGACGTTGCTGACCGAGGCGGGGTTCGACGGTTTCGTTGAGGAGGTCTGCAAGCCCTATTACGCGCCGCGCATGGGTGCGCCCTCGCTTCCGCCGGGCCGCTATTTCCGCATGCACATGGTCGGTTATTTCGAGGGCATTGACAGCGAGCGCGGCATTGCGTGGCGCTGCGCGGATTCCTATTCGTTGCGCGATTTCCTGCGGCTTGTGAGCCGAGACAAGGTTCCCGACCATTCCTGGTTGTCGAAGACGCGCTCCCGTTTGCCGCATGAGGCGCACGAGAAGGTTTTTGGATGGGTTTTGAACCTGGTCGCCGAGCGCGGCCTGGTGAAAGGGGAGCGGATCGGCGTCGACGGTTCGACGATGGAGGCCAACGCAGCGCTGCGAACCATCGTGCGTCGCGACAGTGGCGAGACCTATCGCCAAATGCTGACGCGGATGGCTCAGGAGAGCGGCGTCGAGACGCCGACGATAGATGATCTTGTCCGGCTCGACCGCAAGCGGAAGGGCAAGACGCTGTCGAACGCGGATTGGACGAGCAAGACCGATCCCGACGCGAAGATCGCCCGGATGAAGGATGGGACGACCCATCTGGCTTACAAGCCCGAACATGCGGTCGACCTTGATACCGGGGTCATCGTCGCGGCTCCGATCCACCCGGCCGACGACGGCGACACGACGACGTTGCCGGGCACGCTGGAGGCGGCGGCGCGCAACCTCGCCGAGGTCGGTCTTGCGCCGACGCGGGATGAGCCCTGCGCTCTCGTCGGCGACAAAGGCTATCATTCCCGAGAGGGTCTGAAAGACCTCGACGGCGGCGTCTGGAAAACCCGGATCGCGGAACCCAAACCCGCTCACGGCTTTCTGCGCTGGCATGGCGATGAGGCGGCGCGCGACGCGGTCTACGCCAACCGCGCGCGGTTGAAATCGGGCGTCGGGCGAGACGCCCTGCGCCGACGCGGCGAATTGGTCGAACGCAGCTTCGCTCATGTCCTCGATCGCGGCGGGATGCGCCGCGCCTGGCTGCGCGGGCGCGAAAACGTCCACAAACGCTACTTGATCCATGTCGCGGGGTTCAATCTCGGCATTCTGATGCGCGCACTGTTCGGGCGCGGCACGCCGAGGGAGGCCGCCGGCGCCAAGAACGCCCTTTTGTTCATCATTCAAACCGATGTTGCGCTGGCATTCGCTATCCTCGCCGTCATCGACGGCGCTCCGGCCATGCTCGTCATCGTCATCGCACCAGACACGCTCTGATCCACCGCGACTTCATCACCGGGCTGCTAATCTAAGATGCCTGAATACTATCCGCTGATCGCGAAGGCCGTCATGGGCCTGTGCAACGGACAAGATCGCCGCAGGCTCTACGAACGCGGCCGAAACGCCCTTGTGACTGAGTTGCGC
>JBARNF010001342.1:0-1534 GCA_049802835.1 Bradyrhizobium sp. | reverse complement strand
GAAATTAGCCAGCCATGGTTCTATCTGAGCTTCCATCTCAATCGGCCAAAGCTGGAAATCGAGATAGTTCTTGCACTTCTCAAGTATCAGAGCCTGATCAAATGAGGGAGCAGAAATGGCCATTGCGAAATCTCTTCGAGTGCTCATTGATAATACACTTTCTGCGAGCGCTCGAAAGGCTATCCCATGAAGGTGCAGGTAAAGATTATCGATACGAGGCTGAAAAGCTGGGGATTCCCGCGATACGGGTCAAGCGCGGCGGCAGGAATGGACTTGTTCGCATGCATTCCTGACGTTCTTGAGCTTAAGCCGGCTGCAGCCCCTCAGCTAATTTCGTCAGGCATTGCATTGAACATTCTTGACGAACGCGTTTTCGCTGTGGTCGTACCCCGCTCCGGTCGGGCACATAGCGAGGGGCTTGTTCTAGGAAATTCAGTCGGTGTGATCGATCCAGATTACAAGGGCGCGTGTATGATTTCAGCCTGGAATCGCAATCCTCCGAGTGCGCGCTCGATTTTTATTCGACCAGGAGACCGAATTGCGCAGATGATCTTCCTTCCGTTCATTCGGCCGGAATACGAGGTGATCGATGAGTTCTCGCCCGATGAGGGGCGCGGAGATCGGGGTTTTGGTTCCTCGGGAGTAGGTTTTGACGAGTGAAACCGCGAAATCGTTAAAGGAAGGGACGTCCCGCAGATGAAGGAGGCCGTCATCCCCCTGACCCTCGGGGCGGGTTCGCGCATGCTCCGCTCCGGCCAAGAAGGGTGCGGGGGTCCAAAATCTGAAAGGTTACTTCGTAACAACGGCTGCGGACTTGTCCCAATTGTCGCTGCCGAGGTGCGTTTGACTCATGCCTCTTGCTGAGCAATTCCTCGAAAAAATTATGGTGACGCTTGTTGATCAGGAATTGAAAACAGCCCGGTGCGATAGGTCCTTGCAATAGCTGTTCAGCTCTCTCCTCGCCCTACCCCATCCCCACCTGCCCGGCCTCCCAGCCGATCATCGCCTGCTTGCGCGTGAGCCCCCAGTGATAGCCCGTCAGCGCCCCGCTCTTGCCGAGCGCGCGGTGGCACGGGACGACGAACGAGATCGGGTTCTTGCCGACTGCCGCGCCTACCGCACGCGAGGCTTTTGGCGACTCCAGTCGCGTCGCGATATCGGAGTAACAGACCGCCCGCCCCATCGGGATCTTGAGCAGGGTCTCCCAGACGCGGACCTCGAAATCGGTGCCGATCAGGACGACGCGCAGCGGCTGGTCGGGGCGCCAGAGGCTCTTGTCGAAGATGCGCTGGGCCAGCCCGGCGGTGCCGGCGACGTCCTCGACGTAAGATGCGCGCGGCCAGCGGCTCTTCATGTCGGCCAGCGCCGAGGCCTCCTCGCCGGGGTCGGCGAAGGCGAGGCCGGCGAGGCCGCGGGGGGTGGCCATGACCAGCGCCATGCCGAACGGGCAGGGGTGGAAGCCGTAACGTAGCGTGGTGCCGGCGCCGCCGGTCTTCCATTCGCCCGGCGACATCGCCTCGTGGGTGACGAACAG
>JBARNF010001341.1:0-7681 GCA_049802835.1 Bradyrhizobium sp. | reverse complement strand
CCCACCCGCATCGCATCTGTCGATGCGATGCGACCTCCCCCGCAAGCGGGGGAGGCGCGCACCGCCCACGCCGCGAAAGATATGAGCAAGACAGCGCCGCCCGAACGTTGCGCTCCCTCTCCCCGTTCTTCAGCGGGCGAGGCGCACCGCGCCCGCCGCAAGATAGGGGCAAACTCTGGCTGCACGAACGGTGCGCCCCCTCCCCCGCTTGCGGGGGAGGGCCGGGGTGGGGGCGCCACAGCGGTAGTCTTTCCGGAGCATTCCCCCACCCGCATCGCATCTGTCGATGCGATGCGACCTCCCCCGCGCGCGGGGGAGGCGCACACCGAGCGAGCGGCGCGCTATTTACCCCACTCTCTCAGACTCATCCCGATTCGCCCGTCGGGCAGAGAGACGATCGCGAACAGGCCAGATGAGCGCAGATTTGCGACGTACGCAGCCTGCGCCGAAACACTCATTTCTCCCGTGCGCTCAATGCGAAGCCCCGTTTCAAGAGCGCCCGCGAAAAATAAACCTCTTCCGAAAATCCTAAAATCAGGCTTATGCTCCCTCCCGTTCCGGTCCTGATGAGGGGCGTACGCGTCGTCACGAACGTTGGACCGGCAATGCGATGGACGTGATGGCGGCGCTGGACGAGCGCTGATGTCACGGACGGCGAAATCGTGTGGTCCTGACCTCCCGACGCTGAGGTCCGCGGCGGCGCGCGTGATGCGCGCGTCGTCGTCACGGTGGCCAGAAAGCCCGGTGCACCGAGGAGAGCACGTATAAGCCGTTAAAACCGATCGCGCAGGGAGGGCCGGGTCATCCGGCTGAACCTGTGGTTCCTGCCCCGTGCACTTTTGCTCGCACGGGGGCCACGGGCCTCAGTCGAGGTCCGGCCTTCCCTGCGCCCTCACCTTGCGACGAGGGCCGAATTTCAGGCATACCCCGGACATCGGATGTCGCGGGAACGTGAAGACGTGGCCTGCGTATCCTTTGATACGCCGGGCCGCGGCCCGGACCACGGCAGCCGTCACTGGATATCAAACCATCACACAGCGCACTTAGGGTGCGGATTTGACCGGCTGTCAGGCCGGCTTGAACCAGTCCCATGCGCCATGACAAGGACACGTCCGGAGCCATCGGCGATGGCTGCGGACGACGAGACGAGACACGCGGATGATGCTTCAGGACCTCCGTACGACCGTGCTGCGGGACGCCGTGCGCCCCAATATCTGGGACATGGTCGCGCTGATCATCGTGGTCGGCGCGATGGTGCTGATCGTCTATGGCGGCGAGCAGACCACGCAACCTCTGTCGGCGCTGGACACCGCCCCGGTCACGCTCGATCCTGCCAACCTGCCGCTCTATGCGCTGCGCACCACGCTCCGCATGCTGCTCGCGATGGTGTGCTCGCTGGTCTTCACCTTCGTCTACGCGGCGCTGGCGGCCAAGAGCCGGCGCGCCGAGATCGTGCTGATCCCGCTGCTCGACATCCTGCAGTCGGTGCCCATTCTCGGCTTCCTGACCTTCACGGTCGTATTCTTCATGAACCTGTTCCCGGGCAAGGTGCTCGGCGCCGAACTGGCCTGCGTTTTCGCGATCTTCACCAGCCAGGCCTGGAACATGACGTTCAGCATGTACCAGTCGATGCGCAACGTGCCGAAGGATCTGGAGGAGGCGACGCGCAGCTTCCATCTCTCCGGCTGGCAGCGCTTCTGGCGGCTCGACGTGCCGTTCGCGATGCCCGGCCTGATCTGGAATGCGATGATGTCGATGTCCGGCGGCTGGTTCTTCGTCGTGGCGTCGGAGGCGATCACGGTCGGCAACACCACGGTCACCCTGCCGGGCATCGGCTCCTACGTCGCGCTCGCAATTCAGCAGAAGGATCTGGTGGCGATCGCCGCCGCACTGCTGACGATGCTGCTCGTCATCACCGCCTATGACCAGCTGCTGTTCCGTCCGATCGTGGCCTGGGCCGACAAATTCCGCTTCGAGCAGACCGCCTCCGGCAATCCGCCGACCTCCTGGATGCTCGATCTGTTTCGCCGCACCCGCGCGCTGCGCTCGCTGGCGATCCCCTTTGCCGCGATGAACCGCACGTTCTCCAACCTGCGCCTCAACTGGCCCGCCGCCTTCGTCGCCCCGGTCCGTCGCGCACCGCCGTCACAGCTCGTCGACGGGCTCTGGCTCGCCGTGGTCATCCTCGGCTGCGGCTATGCCGGCTGGAAAACCTATCTCTATCTCTCGGCCACGCTGGCGCCCGCCGATATCCTCACCGCCATCGGCTACGGCCTGATCACGCTGCTGCGGGTCGCCGTGCTGATCGCGCTGGCCTCGCTGATCTGGGTCCCGATCGGCGTCTGGATCGGCCTGCGGCCGAAGCTCGCCGAGCGGATCCAGCCGCTGGCGCAATTCCTCGCCGCATTCCCGGCCAACCTCGCCTTCCCGGTGTTCGTGGTGCTGATCGTGCGCTACGGCCTCAATGCCAATGTCTGGCTGAGCCCGCTGATGATCCTGGGCACGCAGTGGTACATCCTGTTCAACGTCATCGCCGGCGCCAGCGCCTTCCCGACCGACCTGCGCGAGGCCGCCGCGAGCCTGCAGCTGACCGGCTGGCGGTGGTGGGTCAAGGTCGTGCTGCCCGGCGTCTTCCCGTATTACATCACCGGCGCCATCACCGCCTCCGGCGGCTCCTGGAACGCGGCGATCGTCGCCGAGGTCGCGAGCTGGGGCGATACGCATCTGACAGCGAGCGGCCTTGGCGCCTACATCGCCACGGCGACGGAGCACGGCGATTTTCCGCGTGTCGTGCTCGGCATCGCCGTAATGTGCATTCTCGTCACTCTGTTCAACCGGCTGCTGTGGCGGCCGCTCTATGCCTTCGGCGAGCGCCGGCTGCGGCTCGGCTGACCGGGAGAATTTGTCATGCGCGACCAGGTCAAAGAGACATCGCTGATCGAGATCAAGAGCTTGAGCCGGCTGTTTCCGAAGGGCAGCGGCGAGGATCTCGTCGTGCTCGAAAAGGTCGACCTCACGATCCGCGCTGGCGAGATCGTCGGCCTGCTCGGCCGCTCCGGCTCGGGCAAATCGACCTTGCTGCGGATCATCGCCGGCTTGGTGTCGCCCTCCTCGGGCGAAGCGCGATGCCGCGGCGAGATCATCGCCGGCCCCCCGCGCGGCGTCGCCATGGTGTTTCAGTCGTTCGCGCTGTTTCCCTGGCTTACCGTGCTGCAGAACGTCGAGCTCGGCCTGGAGGCGCTCGGCGTCGAGGCGGCCGAGCGGCGCAAGCGGGCGCTCGCGGCGATCGACCTGATCGGCCTCGACGGCTTCGAATCCGCGTTCCCGAAGGAGCTGTCCGGCGGCATGCGCCAACGCGTCGGCTTCGCGCGCGCACTCGTCGTGCATCCGGACCTGCTGCTGATGGACGAGCCGTTCTCGGCACTGGACGTGCTGACCGCCGAAACACTCCGCACCGACCTCATCGACCTCTGGACCGACGGCCGGCTGCCGATCAAATCGGTGCTGATGGTGACGCACAACATCGAGGAAGCCGTGCTGATGTGCGACCGGGTCCTGGTGTTCTCGTCCAATCCCGGCCGCGTCGCCGCCGAGTTCAGGATCGATCTGCCGCATCCGCGCAACCGGCTCGATCCCGTTTTCCGTCAGCTGGTCGATAGTCTTTATGCCCGCATGACGCAGCGGCCCGAGCCGAAGCTGCCGAGCACCGCGAGCGCCGGCGTCGGCATGGTGCTGAGCCACGTGTCCTCGAACTCGATCTCCGGCCTGGTCGAGACGCTCGCCGGAGAATCCTATAATGGGCATGCCGACTTGCCGGTGCTGGCGGGGCATCTGCAGCTCGAGGTCGACGAGATCTTTCCGTTGGCCGAGGCGCTGCAGCTGCTGCGCTTCGCCCAGCTCAGCGAAGGCGATCTGACCTTGACCGAGGCCGGACGGCGGTTCGCCCATCTCGAGACCGACGAACGCAAGAAGCTGTTCGCGCAGCACCTGATGGAGAACGTGCCGCTGATGGGGCTGATCCGCCGCGTGCTCGACGACCGCCCATTGCACGCTGCGCCGGCCGCACGCTTCCGCATCGAGCTCGAGGACTACATGTCCGAGCACTATGCCGACGAGACGCTGCACACCATCGTGTCATGGGGCCGCTACGCCGAGCTGTTCGCCTATGACGAGCAGTCCGAGACCTTCAGCCTGGAGAACCCGCATTGAGGCGGTGGGCCACTCCACCCCCCGCTGTCGTCCCGGGCAAGCCCGCTGGCGCAAAGCGTCAGCGGGCCGCCGACCCGGGACCCATACCGCATGATCGATCTTGAGGTAGGCTAAGCGTTGAGCCTTCCGCGCAACAAACATCCGCCGGTGGTTATGGGTCCTCGCGTTCGCGAGGACGACACCGAAATTGAGGACGCTGCGTGCGACTTCACTGAGAGTGTTGCGGCAATCTCACGCCGCCGCGAACGTATCCGGGCGCGCCATCGCCCAGGCGTCGCGGAAACGAACGTCCTGGGTGCCCTCGAGCAGCTCGCCGAGCCGCAGCGTCGGGTAGAGCTTGGCGAAGGAGGCGACCTCGGTGGTCGAGGTGCGCTGCGAGAAGTGGATCGGGCGCAGGTCCTGCGGATGTTCGAGACCTGCGGCGGCCAGCAGTTCGGACAACGCATGCAGGGTCGCGTGATGATAGTTGTAGACGCGGTCGAGCTTGTGCGGAACGACGAGCGCGCGGCTGCGTGTCGGATCCTGGGTGGTGACACCGGTCGGGCAACGGTCGGTGTGGCAACTCAACGACTGGATGCAACCCAGCGCGAACATGAAGCCGCGCGCCGAATTACACCAATCGGCGCCAATCGACATCGCGCGCGCCATGTCGAAGGCGGTGGCGACCTTGCCGGAGGCACCGATCCTGATGCGATCGCGGATGTTCATCCCGACCAGCGCGTTGTGCACGAAGTTGACGCCCTCGCGCATCGGCATGCCCAGATGGTCCATGAATTCCAGCGGCGCGGCGCCGGTACCGCCCTCGTTGCCGTCGACGACGATGAAGTCCGGGTAGATGCCGGTCTCCAGCATCGCCTTGCAGATCGCCAGGAACTCCCAGGGGTGGCCGATGCACAGCTTGAAGCCAGCCGGCTTGCCGCCCGACAGCCGGCGCATCTCGCCGATGAACTGCATCATCCCGACAGGTGTGGAAAAGGCGCGATGCGCCGAGGGCGAGATGCAGTCCTCGCCCATCGCGACGCCGCGGATCTTGGAAATCTCCTCCGACACTTTCGCGGCCGGCAGCACGCCGCCATGGCCGGGCTTGGCGCCCTGGCTGATCTTGAGCTCGACCATCTTGATCTGGTCGGCGGCCGCGACCCGCGCGAAGGCCTCGGGATCGAAGCTGCCGTCATGGTGGCGGCAGCCGAAATAGCCGGAGCCGACCTCCCAGATGATGTCACCGCCCATTTCGGCGTGATAGGGACTGAAGCCGCCCTCGCCGGTGTCGTGCGCAAAGCCGCCCTTCCTGGCGCCGCCGTTGAGCGCGCGCACCGCGTTCGGACTGAGCGCGCCGAAGCTCATGGCGGAAATGTTGAACACCGAGGCCGAATAGGGTTTGGCGCAGTCGGGGCCACCGATGGAGATGCGGTACTTCTCCTCGGCACGCGGCTTGGGCGCGATCGAATGGTGCATCCATTCGTAGCCTTCGCGATAGACGTCCTCCTGCGTCCCGAACGGACGCTTGTCGAGCTCCATCTTGGCGCGCTGGTAGACCACGGCACGGGTGTCGCGCGAGAACGGCATGCCGTCCTTTTCGCTCTCGAAGAAATACTGCCGCATCTCCGGCCGGATCTCTTCGAGCAGAAAGCGCAGATGCGCGGAGATCGGGTAGTTGCGCAATACCGCATGACTCTTCTGCACGAGGTCGCGAACGCCGAGCAGGGTGAGCGCGCCGAAGATCAGCAGCGGGATCAGAACGAGATCGAAGATCTTGCGGTCGTAGATGCCGAGGACGAGCAGCAGAGCCGTCGCGACGGCACAGATCGTCAATACGATGAAGCGCGGCGAGAACGGAAGCAGCAGCGTATCCATGGGATACCTCAGGGCTGGTCGTGGACGGGCAGCAATCACGATACTACGCGCTTGGCGAAGCAATCGTTACACAAGCTCGCGGGATCGACCATCGATGATGTCACGATGTCGATAGCCACAAACTATCGACATTGGCGCTGCGACATCAACCCGCCGGATGACCAGGTCCCGCCACGGTCCAGGCACGCACCGGCGGCCTTCGATCACGACCCGGCAGGCCACGACGCCGGTCGGCGGAGACGCACCTCAGCGTTGCGCGAACAGCCCGGAATGGGCCTCGCGCAGCTGCCGCTTCAGCAGCTTGCCGCTCGGGTTTTTCGGCAGTGCATCGACGAAGACGATACGCTTGGGCGCCTTGAACGAGGCCAGCCTGGCGGCCGCCTGCTTGAGCACGGCCTCTTCCGTCAGCTCGCAGCCGGACCTGACCACGACCATCGCGACGACGGCCTCGACCCAGCGGGGATGGGGCAGGCCGACCACGGCGACCTCGGAAATCTCCGGGATCAGATACAGCGCCTCCTCCACCTCGCGGCTCGCGACGTTCTCGCCGCCGGTCTTGATCATGTCCTTCTTGCGATCGACGATCGTGATGTAGCCTTCCTCATCGATCGTCGCCAGATCGCCGGAGTGAAACCAGTCGCCTTGGAAGGCCGCGGCCGTGCGCTCGTCGTCGTGAAAATAGCCGAGCATGAGATGCGGCGAGCGGTGCACGACTTCGCCGACCGCGCCCGGCGCGACATCGTTCATGTCGTCGTCCACCACGCGGGTCTCGACGTTGAGAACGGCGCGGCCGCAACTGCCCGGCTTGCGCAGCTGATCCTCAGGCCCCAGCATCGTGGCCAGCGGCGCGATCTCGGTCTGGCCGTAGAGGTTCCACAAGCGCACCTTCGGCAGCCGCTGCGCCAGCTCGCGCAGCACCTCGACCGGCATGATCGAGGCGCCGTAATAGCCCTTGCGCAGGGTCGATACGTCCGTGGTCTCGAACAGCGGCGAGCGCAGGATCGAGATCCAGACGGTGGGCGGCGCGAAGAACGAGCTGATGCGATATTTCGCGATCAGCGGCAGCAGATTGTCCGGCGTCGGAAACGCCGTGATGATGTTGGTGGCGCCGACATAGATCGACGGTCCGAAGAACACGTCGAGCTGCGCGCAGTGGTAGAGCGGCAGTGCATGCAGCGTGACGTCGTCAGCGGCAATGCCGGCATCGACGACGCAGCTGACATACTGCCAGATGACGGCGTCATGGGTCAGCATCGCGCCCTTCGGCAGCGACTCCGTTCCCGACGTGTAGACGATCTGCGCGACGTCGGTGCCGGCGAGCTCGACTTCCGGCACGGCCGAGGTGCAGGCCGCGAGCTCGGCGAAATCGATCATGTCGGCCTCGCGCTCGCTCGGGCTCTCCGAGGGCAGCCAGATCAGCTGCTCGACCGACGGCGCCAGCGTCTTGGCGGCGCGCGCCACGCCGGCAAAGCCGCTGTCGGTCGCGAGCAACCGCGCGCCGGCATGCTTGAGGATGTAGGCGACCTCCTCGGGCTTCAGCATGAAGTTGATCGGCACCAGGACGGCGCCGAGCCGCGCCAACGCAAAGCGCAGCGCCGCGAAGGCATGCGAGTTGCGG
>JBARNF010001340.1:0-3059 GCA_049802835.1 Bradyrhizobium sp. | reverse complement strand
GGAACGGGTTGGGCTGCGCATCCCAGTCCAGCGTCTCCGGCCCCGCCGCATAGCGCTTGAGGCTATGCTTGGTGCGGGCGTGATAGGCCAACGCGATGTCGGCGGCAGCCGGGAGCTCTGCCGCGCTGGACGGTGACACGGACATTGTTCCTCACAAGGCGCGACGTGGGAGTTCGCGCATGTTGGATGATAGCTTGGTGACCGGATGCGACGGAGCAAATTCCGTTCCGGGAGCGCGCAGCCGTCTCTCCGCGCGTCATTCCGGGATGCGCCCTCTTGGGCGCAGGCCCGGAATCCATGACCACGGCCGGTGGATATGGATTCCGGGCTCGCCGCTGCGCGTCGCCCCGGAAACGACGATGGAGAAGCAGTTTGCGTACCATCGACAGATAAGCGGGAGGGATACTGCCGTGGCCGTGCAGATCGTGTGCGGATCCGGACAGAGCCATCCGACTCTGTCCGTTTTTCGACATCAATGCCGGTGCGCGCTGGGCGACGTATTGGTTTCGATCAGCACGGCGACCTTGGCCGCGATCGAGAGCCAGGCCTGGTGCGCGTCGATCCTGTGGCCGAGCTTGAAGCTGTCGGCCATGCGGGCCGCGAACGCCGGTCCGTCGGTGCCGTGTTGTTCCGCGATGATCCATGCGGTCTGCCACAGATCGGTCTCGGTGGTCATCGGCCGTGGCCCCGTCGCGCCGGCCGTGTCACAGATCCAACACCAGCCTGTCGCCCTTGGCCCGCGACACGCACGGCAGGAAGTAGCCTTCGGCACGCTGGGCCGCGGACAGGCGCTTGTCGCGATGATCGATGTCGCCGTCGGCAACCCTGGTCTTGCAGGTGCCGCACATGCCCTGCTCGCAGGAGGTCGCGATCTTGACGCCGTTTTCTTCGAGGAACGCGGTGACGGTCTTGTCGCCCGGGATCTTGAAAGTCGCGCCGGTGCTCTTGATGGTGACGTCGAACACCTTGTCGAGCAGCGCGGCTGCGGCTTTCGCGGTGAAGCGCTCGACATGAATGCGCTCCTCGGCAAAGCCCTTCTGCTTGGCGAGCGCGAGGATCGGATCCATCCACCAGTCGACGCCGCAGATGAACAGCTGGGTGTCGTCGGGACGGTCGGCGAACAGGTCCGCCGGCTTCAGCAGCTGATTGTCCTCGCTGGATTCCTTGTAATACGCGGTGTTTTCGGCGAAGGACGAGGCCGCGATGGTGCCGCGGAACGAATCCGGCGACATCAGCGCGTACACGTAGTGCAGCTCGAACGGAATGTTCTTGGCCTTCAGCGTGTCGGCGATGGACAGGATCGGCGTGACGCCGATGCCGCGCGCCAAGAGCAGCGCTCGCTTGGTGTCTTTCGGGATCTTGAAGCGGTTGCGCGGGCGGCTGACCTGCAGCCGGTCGCCTTCGTTGATGTCGAGATGCAGCGCCTTGGAGCCGCCGCGGCTGTTGCCGTCCTTCCACACGCCGATGCAGTAGCGGTTGCGCTCGGAGGCGCTGTTCAGCAGCGAATATTGCCGCGTCAGCCCGTTCGGCAGGGTCACATCGATATGGCTGCCGGGGGTAAAGCCCGGCAGCGGCTGATCGTCTGCCGGGACGAGTTCGAACGAGGCCATGTTGTGGGCCTCGGTAGCCTTCTTGGCCACGACGACCGTGTGCAGAGCGTCGGACATCTGACAACTCCATATCATGCGAACCTGCTGGAGAGGAGGCGATGCAAGGAGGGGGCCAGATGTGTAATGGGCTCCCGTCGGAGCCGGCCCTTGGGCCGGCGCCTGATGTCCGCAACGAGGGGCGGCCCTGCGGCGTCAGCCCCAGATGTGTTGCATGGCATGGTGGTGATGGTCGACCACGGTCGACGAATGCGAGGCCGCCGTGGTGTGCGTGGACGCCGAGCTGTGGGTCGTCGCAGTTCCGTCAATGTGATGATGGTGCTTCGAGCTTTGCGTGGTCGTCTTCGTCGTGGTCGCAGTCGTGTTACCAGTCGTATTGGCGCCGGTGGTCGTGGTGGTGCCGGTCTTGGTCGTCGTGCCGCCGCTTGCGGTCGTCGTGGTCGATGTCGTCGCGCCTCCGGTGCCGTTGGCGATGTTGGGAGTGGCCGTGACCTTCGTCGTCCCCTGCGCGAGGCCATTGACCGAGGTCGCGGTGGCGACGGTCGTCGCCGAGCCGACATAGGTGGCACCGCCGATCGCGATGTTGTTGCCGCTGACGTCCATGGCGTCGGCCACGAAGCCCTCGCCTGCGGCGGTGAGCGCCGAAAGGTCCGACGTGAGCGCGGTGCCGGTGTCGCCGTTGAGGATGCCCTGGAGCGCCTTGATGGCGGTGGTGGAGTCCGCCTGGAGCGTACCGTTGTTCAGCTCGTTGTCGAAGCGGCCCTGGAACACGGCGCCCTGGGCTGCGTCGAAGCTCGCGCCGAAATTGTTGTAGTTCTCGATCTGGGTGATCAGCGCCTGGCTGGCCGTCCCGGTCCCGTTGACGATCGCGGCCAGTTGCGCATTGATCGTGTTGGCCTCCGCGACGAACGTCGCCCAGAAATTCGTCTGTGCCTGGTTGTCCTGGAATTTCGTGACGGTGCCCGAAAGGCCGCCTGCGTCCTCGGCGAAGCCGCCGGTATGCCCCGGATTGCCGTTGCCGCCGGCGGCTGTGTTCAGGGCGGTGTCGTTCTGGACGATGTCGATGATGTCGAGCAGGTTGTCCGCGGTGCCGCGCAGGGCGGTGGTGTTTCCGGTCGCGGCGGCTGCGTCATATTTGGTGAGCTGCAGGTTGACCTGATTGAGCACCGTCTGAAGATGGAGCGTGGTGGCGGCGGCTGCGTTGGCGGTTTCGCCCGCTTCGATCTGCGCCAGCATGGTCTTGTTGTTGAGGATCGCGGTGAGTCCGGATGCGACCGCCGTGAGATCCGTGGTGATCTCGGTCAGGTTGGCTGCGTTGATGTCGCCCGACGCCAGGGACACGACGGCGTTGAAGACCTCGCCGACCGACTTCAGGCTTGTGCCGGCCGTGGCCGCGGCGAGCGTGGTCGGGTCGTCGGCGCCTGCGGGCAGGTTCTGGAAGGCGACGTCGGT
>JBARNF010001339.1:0-7876 GCA_049802835.1 Bradyrhizobium sp. | reverse complement strand
CGGCTGGCGAAGCGGAAGCTGTCGCCCTCCCGCAGCGACCACGTCTCGGTGTCCACCGTCAGCATCATCGCGCCTTCGAGCACGAGGCCGGCTTCCTCGCCATCATGCGTGTAGAGCTCGTCGCCGGTCGAGCCGCCGGGCTCCAGGTGGACCAGGAACAGATGGAGCTTGTTGTCGCCGCCGGCCGGGCTGAGCAGTTGCTTGGAAACTCCGGTGCGCCAGAGTTTCAGCTCCGGACGCTGCGGCCCCCGTGTGACCACCGAGTCCGAGCTGCCGTCGCTGCCAGGGCTTGCCCCGAACAGCGCTGCGATGCCGACGCCGAGCACGTCGGCAAGTGTGGCCAGCACGCGCAGCGACGGCGACGATAGACCGCGCTCGATCTGGCTGAGGAAGCCGATCGAGAGTGCGGTCTTGGCGGCGATCGTCTCGAGCGAGAGTTGCCTGATACGCCTGAGATCACGGATGCGGCGGCCGACCGCGACATCCATGGCCGGCTCGACCGGCTTCCCGGCCGGCTTGGCCGCCGCCTTCACCTTCCTCGAAGGCTTGGATGCGCCTGTTTTGAGCATTCTCTTGCCGCCACTCACGTCAGCCCGCTTCCTTCATGTGCATGAAAACCGCTTGCATCACCTGGCAAAGTATGTCCAAATTTTCATATTGGTGAAAATAGGCCGAAACGGCGCGGCCGGCAACGGTTGCCATCACGATCGGCAAGGCGCGCCGTGATCGGTCGGGCCCGAAGGGGGAAGCGATGCCGTTGAAGCGTTTTGTTCAGGCCGCGTGTGCGGTGCTCGCGATCGCTGCGGTCGCGCCCGCGTCGGCGCAACAGGTGCTCAAGGTCGGCTCGACCCCGACCGGAATTCCCTTCACGTTCCTGGATACCAAGACCAACCAGATCCAGGGCGTCATGGTCGATCTCATCACCGAGATCGGCAAGGATGCAGGCTTCAACGTGCAAATCGAGCCGATGCCGTTCTCGGCGCTGATCCCGTCGTTGACCTCGAGCAAGATCGACATCATTGCGGCGGCGATGTTCATCACCGCGCCGCGCAAGGAGGTGATCGATTTCTCCGATCCGATCTACACCTACGGTGAGGGCCTGATCGTGCCGAAGGCCGACACCAAGGCCTACGCCTCGCAGGACGATTTGAAAGGCGAGGTGGTCGGCGCACAGGTCGGTACCGCCTTCGTCGATGCGCTGAAGAAGTCCGGACTGTTCTCGGACGTCAGGGCCTACGACACTATTCCCGATATCCTGCGCGACGTGAACACCGGCCGCCTCAAGGCCGGCTTCGCCGACTATCCGATCCTGGCCTACAACCTCAAGCAGGGCGGCTTCCCCGAGGTGCGCCTCGTGTCGAGCTACAAGCCGGCTACGGTGGGCTCGGTCGGCATCGGCGTGCGCAAGGGCGAACCGGAACTGCTCGGCAAGATCAACGCCTCGCTTTCCAAGCTGAAAGCGAATGGGACGGTGGACAAGATCCTCGACAAATGGGGCCTGAAGGGCTGAGCGGCCGATGAAAGGCTTCTGGCACGACGCCGTCGAGTTTGTTCCGATCCTGCTCAACGGCGTCGTGCTGACAATCGTCGTCACCATCGGATCGTTGCTGCTCTCGACGGTTCTCGGGTTGATCTGGGCGATGATGCGGGTCTCCGGCATCGGGATCCTGTCGGGCCTGAGCGCAAGCCTGATCAACGTGATCCGCGGCATCCCGATCATCGTGCTGCTGTTCTATCTCTACTTCGTCATGCCCGATCTCGGCGTGACCTTGTCGGCGCTGCAGGCGGCTATTCTCGGCCTCGGCATCGCCTATTCGGCCTATCAGGCCGAGAACTTCCGTGCCGGAATCGAGGCGATCGACAAGGGGCAGATCGAGGCGGCGCAATCGATCGGCATGGGCTGGTGGATGACCATGCGCCGCGTGGTGCTGCCGCAGGCCGTGCGCATCGTGCTGCCGCCCTACGGCAACGTCATGATCATGATGCTGAAGGATTCCTCGCAAGCGTCGACCATCACGGTCGCCGAGCTCGCGCTGCAGGGCAAGCTGATCGCGTCCTCGACCTTCAAGAACACCAACGTCTTCACGCTCGTGGCGCTGATGTACCTCACCATGAGCGTCCCGCTGATCCTTCTGGTCCGGCACTTCGAGAAGCGGGCGGGCAAGCGATGATCGAGCTGTCCGACGTCCACAAGAGCTTCGGCAAGGTCGAGGTGCTCAAGGGCATCACGGCGTCGGTCGCAAAGGGCGAGGTGGTCTGCATCATCGGCCCCTCGGGCTCCGGCAAGTCGACGATCCTGCGCTGCATCAACGGGCTCGAAAGCTACGATCGCGGCACGATCAGTATCGAAGGCCTGCGCGTCGACCGCGACGCGCCGTCGATCGTGTTGGTCCGCACGCAAGTCTCGATGGTGTTCCAGCGCTTCAACCTGTTCCCGCATCGCACCGCGTTGGACAACGTGATCGAAGGACCGCTCTATGTGAAGAAGCAGCCGCGCGCCGCGGCACTGGAGCGGGGCCGGGCGCTGCTCGCCCAGGTGGGGCTCTCTGACAAGGCCGACGTGCATCCGCCTGAGCTGTCCGGCGGCCAGCAGCAGCGCGTCGCGATCGCGCGTGCGCTCGCGATGCAGCCCAAGGCGATCCTGTTCGACGAGCCGACCTCGGCGCTCGACCCCGAGCTGGTCGGGGATGTGCTGGGGGTGATGCGCAAGCTCGCCGACGACGGCATGACCATGGTCGTCGTGACCCATGAAATCGGCTTTGCCCGCGAGGTCGCCGATCGCGTGCTGTTCATCGATGGCGGCGTCATCGTCGAGCAGGGGCCCGCGAAGGCCGTGCTCAATCAACCGCAGCACCCGCGCACGCAGGATTTTTTGCGGCGCGTGCTGCATCCGCTGTGAGTTTTGCGAGATCCGCCATGACCAGGCCCGTTCGTCTTCCGCTGCCGCCGTCGGTCTACGCCGACACGGCCGTCGCACCCGCCGCCACGCCGCCGCTCGACGTCGATAGAAACGTTTCGGTCGCGATCATCGGCGGTGGCTTCACTGGCCTGTCGACGGCGCTGCATCTGGCTGAGCAGGGCACCGACTGCGTGGTCCTGGAGGCGCAGGAGCCGGGCTGGGGCGCCTCCGGCAACAATGGCGGTCACACCAATCCCGGCCTGAAGCACGATCCGGACCAGATCGAAGCCGATTTCGGCGCCGATCTCGGCGGTCGCATGATCGCATTCTCCTATGGCACGACCAACTTCACCCACGACCTGATCCGCCGTTACCAGATCCCCTGTGAGGCGCGGCAGCAGGGCACGCTGCGCGCCGCCTATCATGATGCGAGCGCCGCGGCCATCGAGAAGACGGCAGAGCAATGCATCCGCCGCGGCATGCCGGTGACGCTGCTCGGCCGCGAGAAGCTGCGCGAGGTCACCGGCAGCGACCGCTATGTCCGCGCCATGTTCGACGCGCGCGGCGGCGACCTGCATCCGCTGAACTATGCGCGCGGGCTGGCACGCGCGGCGATCTCGACCGGCGCCGCCGTTCATGGCGAGACTCCGGCGCTGTCGCTGCGCCGCGACGGGCTGCGCTGGCGTATCGAGACGCCGCGCGCGGTGGTGCACGCCGAGAAGGTGTTGATCGCGACCAACGGCTTCACGGACGATCTCTGGCCGGCGCTCCGCCGCACCGTGATTCCGGTGTTCTCCTCGATCGCGGCCACCGCGCCGCTCCCCGACGAGGTCGCGCGTGCCATCATGCCGACGCGGCCGGTGCTGTATGAGAGCGGCCACATCACGGTCTATTACCGCATCGATCAGCACAACCGATTGCTGATGGGCGGCCGCGGCCCGATGCGCTGGATCAATTCGCCGACCGATGTGGCCTATCTCATGCGCTACGCCGAGCGGCTATGGCCGCAGCTCAAGGGCGTGGCCTGGACCCACGGCTGGAACAGCCGGCTCGCCATCACCAAGGACCATTATCCGCATGTGCACGAGCCGGCCGAGAGCCTCCTGATCTCGCTCGGCTGCAACGGCCGCGGCGTGGCCTTGTCGACAGCCATGGGCGCCCAGCTCGCCCGCCGTCTGATCGGCGGGGCGAAGGCGGACATCGACATGCCCGTGACCGGCATCAAGCCGATCCCGCTGCATGGCTTCTGGCCGGTCGCGGTGACGGGCGCCGTGATCGCCGGGCGCGTGCGCGATCGGCTCGGTCTCTGAGCGGGTCCTTCGTCCAGAGCCAGATTGTTCGGACTGATCTGGGTCGATTGCCAAGAGGACACGGGGCCGCGACTTAGCCGGTCCGGGCCCTAGCGTCGGGCCATACGATCTCGATATGCTCGTTGTCGAAGTCGAGGTCGTCGTTACTGCCCCTCCGCCAGCAGGTCATGCCCGCCGGCAGCGCACTCATCCGTATGTCCTGCCCGTCCGGAACGATGCCGCCAAAAGCGAGCAGCTCAATGAAGCGGTTGACGAGCTCGAGAACGGCCGACCGATGCTGCGCGCGCACCTGGTGGACGCTGAGGTCGGGGCGGCCGAACTTGCGCATTCCCCGGGTGTGAATCCACTCGGTGCCATCAGCCTCCCGCGAGATCAATATGACGACGTGGTGCCGCGGCGCGCAATGCCCAACAGCGAAGGCGCGGGTGCGCCATTCCGCCGGACTCCACCATTTCAGGATCTGCGGGTCGTAGATGGCGACCCCGCCGTTATCGAGGCAGAAGGTCAGCAGACCGACCACGTCGCGAAAATAGCTCAGCGTCGCCGGATCGGCGATGTCGCCTTTGATCACGAGGCAGAAGTCCTGTGCGGCAACGATCGCCGCCAGATCGGGGTCTTCAGCCGTGAGCTGAGTCCAGGGCCGGCCGGTGCGAAAGCGCGTCACCAGACCGGGATGCACAGTCGGCCCGCAAGCCAGGATATCGACGCCGTCAGGGACGCCGCTCGATCGATAGGTGCTCCGGGACAGCGGTCGATCGATATCCACCCAGCCATAGACAAAGTAAAGCAGGACGGGGTTCTTGCCGCCCGCCACGTAGTACGGGCGCGGCCAGTCGGCGAGCGGTGATCTCATCCACCGGGCTCCGACGCTTCCGGGAATGTGTCGCGTATCGCCGGCACGGCTTGGGCTTGGCGGCCTGTGGCAACGCGCCGTCCCATCTGACTACTCCTTGCGCAGGAAGACGTAGTCGGCGGAATAGGCCACGCTGCGAAACTGCCCGGCAGTCTCGCAGGCGCCGCCGAGCTTGCCGCCCGCCGTGTTGATCCGTTGCACCGTGGTGATGTCGGAGAGGGCGCCTTTGGCACCGCGATGCGCAACGACCTCGAGCTTCAGCCAAGGAATGTCGTTCTCGGTGGCTCCGACCGCGGTGCCCTGCACCCGGCCGCCGACGATCGAGCCGTCCTGATGCTCCCAGTTCGGTCCGGCATAGTGTCGGCCGACGGTCTTGCCGTCCTGGAACAAGCTGGCGATCGGCTCGCGGAACGCCCAGGCGAGCTTGCCGTCCGTGCCGGCCTTGCACTCGTAGACCTGCGCGCCCTCGGCATGCAGCGTCAGCACGGCCTTTTCGCCGGCGGCGACCAGGGCATCGGGAATCGTAGTCTCGGCGGCACCGGCGCGGCCGATCACGGCGCCGAGCAGCAGCAGCGAAAGCGTGGGGATCAAGCGCATGGTGGGGTCCTCGATACGGCGGCGAAACGGAAACGGGCCGCGCTTGCGGCGCGACCCGTTCATAGTTGACGACAACGGAAGGCGGAAGTGAGATCGCGCACGCGTCGATGGGAACGAAGTGCCATCCGCGCGTGAGGTGCGCTCCCTCTCCCCGTTCTTACGGGGCCGCGACGAGCTTCGCTCGCGCTGAGAGGGTTGGGGTGAGGGGCAGACGCACGGGAAGTGTGTGTGGAGAAACCTGTACCCCCTCACCCGGATTGCATCTTGCGATGCAATCCGACCTCTCCCCGCAGGCGGGGAGAGGTGCACTGTCACTGGCGCGCGAGCTCGCCGCCTCTCTAAGACCTCAGGCCGCCATCGCCTTGGTCAGGTTCTCGGCGACCTTGTCGAGGAAGCCGGTGGTCGACAGCCAGCGCTGGTCGGCGCCGACCAGCAGCGCGAGGTCCTTGGTCATGTAGCCGGACTCGACGGTGTCGACGCAGACCTTCTCCAGCGTGGTGGCGAACTCGGCGAGCTCGGCATTGTTGTCGAGCTTGGCGCGGTGGGCGAGGCCACGGGTCCAGGCGAAGATCGAGGCGATCGAGTTGGTCGAGGTCTCCTTGCCCTTCTGGTGCTCGCGGTAGTGGCGGGTCACCGTGCCGTGGGCGGCTTCGGCTTCCACCGTCTGGCCGTCCGGCGTCATCAAGACCGAGGTCATCAGGCCGAGCGAGCCGTAACCCTGGGCCACCGTGTCGGACTGCACGTCGCCGTCATAGTTCTTGCAGGCCCAGACATAGCCGCCCGACCATTTCATCGCGGCTGCGACCATGTCGTCGATCAGGCGGTGCTCGTAGGTGATCTTCTTGGCTTCGAACTGGGATTTGAACTCCTTGTCGAAGATGTCCTGGAAGATGTCCTTGAAGCGGCCGTCATAGACCTTCAGGATCGTGTTCTTGGTCGACAGATAGACCGAATAGTTCTTGGACAGGCCCATGTTGAGCGAGGCGCGGGCGAAGTCGGCGATCGAATCGTCGAGATTGTACATCGACAGCGCGACACCGGCGCTGGGCGCCTTGTAGACCTCGCGCTCGATCACGGCGCCGTCCTCGCCGACGAACTTCATCGTCAGCACGCCCTTGCCCGGGAACTTGAAGTCGGTGGCGCGGTATTGGTCGCCGAAGGCGTGGCGCCCGATGATGATCGGCTTGGTCCAGCCGGGAACGAGCCGCGGCACGTTCTTGCAGATGATCGGCTCGCGGAACACGACGCCGCCGAGGATGTAGCGGATGGTGCCGTTCGGCGACTTCCACATCTCCTTGAGGCCGAACTCCTTCACCCGGGCCTCGTCCGGGGTGATGGTGGCGCATTTGACGCCGACGCCGACCTGCTTGATGGCGTTGGCGGCATCCACCGTGACCTGGTCGTTGGTCTTGTCGCGGTATTCCATCCCGAGGTCGAAATACATCAGGTCGATATCAAGAAACGGGGTGATCAGCTTGTCCTTGATGTACTGCCAGATGATCCGGGTCATCTCGTCGCCGTCGAGCTCGACGACCGGGTTGGACACCTTGATTTTTGCCATGATGGATTGGGCCTCTTGGGAGCGGCGCGCCTGCGATTGAAAGCGCTTGTGAAATCAGCGCGTCATAGCACTGCTGCACCGCGGGCGAAAGCCGAGCCGGTATGCGCCCGGTGCTGATTTTCGCGCCCCGGCCATGCGCTCGGCCATTGTCGCGGGCCGGGCGGCCTGCAGTTTCGGGCAAACCGCAAATTTCCGCGCTAAGCCGATTATTTTGCTTGAGAATTCTCGCCAGCCGGGCCAACGGAACGGGCGGGACGGCGCGCGTGGCGGCCGGCGCCTTAACGTGACGTGGAAGGTCAGGGGATCATCGTGTCGGGCACCGACAAGACCAAGGTTGGCATGGAGATCGTGGGTCCCGTGGTGATCCTGGTCGAGCCGCAGCTCGGCGAGAACATCGGCATGGCGGCCCGCGCCATGGGCAATTTCGCGCTCACCGAGCTGCGCCTGGTCAATCCGCGCGATGGCTGGCCCAACATCGCCGCGCAGCGGGCGGCGGCGGGCGCGGACCACATCATCGACCATGTCCGGCTGTTCGACACTCTGGAAGCGGCGGTCGCCGATCTCGACCTGCTGTTTGCGACCACCGCCCGGTCCCACGACCAGGCCAAGCCGGTGGCGGCGCCGGAGGCTGCCGCGCGCGAGATCCAGGGCCATGT
>JBARNF010001338.1:0-1854 GCA_049802835.1 Bradyrhizobium sp. | reverse complement strand
GGTCAGAAGCGATCCACCGGCGACTGCTGCCGTGCCCTCTGCTCCTTCGCCATCGCCTGCTCCACCTCCGCCTGCTTCACCGCCGACCGCAAAGCCTTTTGCAGCACCGGAAAAAGTTGCGTCTGCTGGAGCCAGCGTTCCACTGCCGGCGGCGGTCGAATCCGCTGCTACGGCGCGTAGCGGCTGGATTATTCAGGTCGGCGCTCTGCCCGACGAGAAGGAAGCCAAGCAGCGTTTGGAGACGGCGCAAAGCAAGGCCAGGAATCTCCTCGGCAAGGCCGATTCCTTCACGGAACGGGTTGAGAAGGGCGACAAAGTTCTCTTTCGCGCTCGCTTCGCCGGGCTGGAAAAAGATCAGGCAGAAGCTGTCTGCAAGCACCTAAAGCGCACGGAAATACCGTGCATACTGCTGAAAAACTGACAAACAAAACAATAACAGGGATGCGCAACGTTCAGGAGCCACTGATGGTGGAGTTTGTGGAGTACCTCAGTGATGGCGGCGAAGAAGGATTTCCTTGGCTTCATTGATACGGGCCGCGAGATACGTCGAGCCCCCTTGGTCGGGATGCAGTTTCTTCATCAGCGTGCGATGCGCGCGGCTGATGTCGTCGCCGGTCGCGCCGGACTGCAGGCCAAGGATCTGATAGGCCTCTTGTTCCGACATTTTGCCGGTACCCGACGCGCGCGGCCGCTCTGCCGTATCCGCCTGCGCGTTCTCACGCCATCCGGGATCCCGGCGGTCAAGATAAGCCATAAGTAGCGCCCGGCTCTCCTCATCCACTTCGGCGAGCATTGCGACAAGCCGTTCTACGTCGAGGCTCCCCAGATCAGTGCCCTGATAGCGGCCGGCCAGAACGCGTCCCCGCATTGCGCCGCTGTCGTGGTCAAGCTCCATTTCAAAAAAGGCGGACCGCACGCGCGACGTCTGCCCTTCGGCCTTCTGCGTGCGTGCCGTGAAGCCGGCCGGTCCGAAAGGCAGCCAGCCCAGCAATCCAAGCCCCATTGCACCGAGCGGGATGGCTATGCCGAGTTCGCCGCGCAGTCCGAGAAAAACCGCAAGCCCAAGCGCCAGCAATCCGCCGCCGAGCTTCATTACGCGCGCGGCAATCTTGGGATCGACCTTGGAAATGATGTTGAGCGCCCATAAAACGAGGACAAGGACGACCACGCCAAAAATGAGCGTCGGCATGACTACTTCAACTGCGACAATAGTTTTTGCGCGCCGAACGAGCGCTTTTTCGACAGATCGGTAAGCGCCTTGATGCCGCCGGCGGCGTAGGCTGCAACGGCGCGCAACAGTTCGCCGAGCTGATGGGCCGAGCCGGCATCAAATCGGCAGTAGGCTCCACGCGAAAGGCGTGCGATCTCGCGATATGCATTCTCGGCCACTGCATCTACACCTTCCTGAAACATGAAAACCGGAACGCCGAGCAACCCCAATTCGCCGGCTGCCTGGCACAACGCGTCGATCGGCTCTTCCATGGCATCGCCAACGAAAACCAGCGCTTGCACCTTCCGCCGCGCGTGTTCGTGACGCGCATGGCTCAGGACCTTGCCGATTTGGGTCTGGCCGCCACGGCAATCGATGCGAGCCATCAGGTTGGCAAGCTTGTCGCTTTGCGCGACCCAGCCGGACGCCCGGCATTCGCTCAAGCCGCGAAAATAGACAAGTTGAATGTCGAGCCCGCCTATGCTCGCCGCCTCCCGGAACATATCCGCCTGCAGAGCGCAGGCTGAATCCCAGGTCGGCTGACGGCTCATTGTGGCGTCGAGCGCAAATATCAGGCGACCACGATGCCCCGGCGCGGTCGTCGGTCCGAGCGCGCGCACCTTTTCGATAAAGGTCTCGATTTC
>JBARNF010001337.1:0-3804 GCA_049802835.1 Bradyrhizobium sp. | reverse complement strand
ACCCTGGCCTTGTCGTCGTTCGACATATCTTCGCCGAACTTCACACCTTCCTTTTCGAGCAGCGGCCGAATGTGCTTTTGCGTCCACTCGAAATTGTTCTCTATCCAGCCCTTCTTATCGACCAGCTCGCCGTCTTTGGTGAGGCCGTCCGCTGCAAGCGCCGCCTTCGCGGGCTTCGTCATGCGTTGGCCGACCATCGCCGAAAGGCCCGTCGACAGCTTGTTGCCGAAGCCGCTGGTGTGCGACGCAAGGATGGGGAACACGTTCTCCATGTAGTCTTTGGAGAGCGCATATTTGGCGCTGCTTGCCGCTGCCATATCGGACCGGAACTGCTCGCCCGTGTAGTCGGGGTTTGCGGCCTTCGCCTTGGCGAACGCATTCAGTCCGCTGGTGAGCTGCTCGGACGTGTTCGCCTTGCCCATGCCTTCGAGCGCGCGAACCGTCTGGTCCATTTCGTGCTCGCTACCGCCTGACAGCTTGTTTGCGATCAGCGCGCGAGCGTAGGGCTCGGCGACCTCCTTCGACCGCTCCCAGCTCCCGAGACGCGAAGCATTGCTCCGGAGATAGTCGAGGACTTCAGTGCGCGAGATGGACGGGAATTTGCTGCTGATCTGGCTTGCGATGCCCTGCCCTTCTTCCAGCTCGGACTGGCTCAAGCCCATCTGCTCATAGCGCGTCGTCGCACGGCCGCGCTCGGCAACCCCCTCCGCAGTCGAGCGGATGGCGTGGCCGGCGGCATAAACCGCCGACCCGATGCCCACCGCGTGCATCGCCGCGTGCCGGGTAAATTTGCCGACGTGCTTGCCGGCCTTCGCGAAGAACTTGTCATGCGCCTTGCCGGTCTCATCGACGGCAGACTTCATCTCGCGCCAGCGGTGGACTTCGTTGTCCTTCCAGTCGTCCAGTGCGCGGAAGTAATGCGCTGCGCGCACCGGCCCGGCCTTGAGCTGGTCGTTGAACGCCGCATAGGACTTGCGAACGCCCTGTAGCTCCTTTTCGGACAGCTTGAGGCGTTCGAGCTCCTTGAACATGTCGCCGGTGAACTTCGGCGGCTTGATGCCCTCCAACGCCTTCGCGTTCTTTTCGAGGCCCTTGAACTTCGCCGCGATCTTGTCGAAGACGTTGCCCGTGTTGTCGGCAGCGCTGATGACGGCTTTCGCGTCGATGATCTTGGTCATTTTCTCTTCCCGATCTGTGGGAGCCCCTTCGGACGCTTGATCCCGAGCGCCTCATAGCGCGCGAGCCACTCGTCAATTTCGGTGATGGAGAGCTTTTGCGCGTCCCCGATGGAGAGGACGCGCAGCTCGAACACGAAGCGGTCTATTGCTCGCCCGAGATCGCCTTCCGGGCGTTTTGAAAAAAACCGAAGATCGTCTCGCGCAATTGCAGCGTGTCGCTCAGGCTGACTTGCTCCAGCAATGCTGGGTCTTTCGGCTCGACCAGAAGCCGTTGCACGTAAGCGTGCACCACGTCATCCTTCTCGGCCGAATAGATCATGCCGCCGTCGCTGCGAGCGTAGGCGGCCGGCTCACCGAGCCGCATCACGTCGGGCCATCGCGGCTCGCGCAGGATGATTTGCTTGATTTGGCTGTCTGGCCCTTCGATCGGATGAACCAATGTGATGGTCACGTTAGGCATAGGAAATTCCCCTCCTCAGTTTCGACCCGCTTAGGTAGCGACGGATTTGTAGCTATCGGCCGCGATGCTCAGGCCTTCGACCTCGCCGGTCGAAGTGTCTTCGTTAGGATCGCCGACAAAGAAAGCGCCCGACAGTAGGTGCATCGTGTTGGTGTCTTGCTCGACGAAGGTGCAACCGAAGTTGACAGATTTCAGGATCGTTTCGTCCCAGACCATTTGATCGCCGTTGAGATCAACGAAGCGATCGAAGGTCAGCTCGGCCGTGCGCGGCTTTGCTGCGACGTTGCGATACAGGCTGCCGTCCTGATTGACGCCGGCCGAGACGCTCATGTTGGAGACCGCCAACTTAATGACGCCACGCGCCGAGTAGTTGATGCCGTTGATGGTCACGGATACGCGACCGCCCGCAGTGTGCATGATTGAAACCTTTTGCTGGGATCAGAAATGACGAACGGGCGCAGCCAAAGCTGCGCCCCTGGTGATGATCTGCGGTTGGGTGTTAGGCCGGGTATTCGAGGAACGTGGTGGCGTTCGCCGCGAAGACGCGGAATTGGTTCACGACGTCGACCGGAAGGTACGCGTTCACGCGGCTCGTATCGCTTGACCGCTCGACCACCAACGACTTGGCGAACAGCTTCGAATTCTCGACCAGGCCGCCGGTCTCCAGCTCGGTGTAAGCGTGGATGCACTCGGCCTTGAGGATCGTCGCGGTAACGATGGCCGGGTTGCCTGTTGGGTTGTCATCGGCCAATGCGCAGCGACCGTACTTCTGGATGATGCGCTGGCGCATGTATCGAACGAAGTAGACCATCTGAAGCCGGGTCTCGATGTCGAGCCAGGTGATATCCGGTTGGCCGCCTGCGTTGAGCTGATAGGTGGTGACAACGCGATCGAGGCGAACAGTGCCGTCGACGTCAACGGTGAACCCGGCGATGCCATCCTGATACAGCGTGTTGCGCTGGGTGATCGTGAACCAGTTGGTGCGCGACAGCGGCGGCCGAATGCCAACAAGGTCGAGCTCCTGCACCGGAACACTGATGCGGTAAGCCTGATCGACCTCGCCACCGAGGTTCTTGTCACCGGCGATGCGCGAGCCATATGCAGCGGCCCAACGCCACGGGGGCGAAGGACTGTCGGCGCCGACGCCAAGGATCGACACGTTCGGATCATTGCGGCCGGTACCGAAGGCGGCAAGGTTCGCCATGCTGTCGAAGATCGTCGTCAGGTAGTGGCCGTAAATCTGCTGCATCGGAGACCAGCGACCTGACGTGCCACCAAGGAAGTCCTTGATCACGTCGAGCGTCGTGGTGTCGGCATACGGGGAGCAGATGTAATCGAACGCCTGATCACCCAGAGCAGCAAGCGGGGCACCGAGCGCCGGGACGCCAGCACCGGCAGTGCCGGCGGCGACGGTGACGTACTGCTGCAACGGCCCTTCATCGCCGACCATGTTGGTGATGACGGACAGCTTGCCGCCCAGCGCGCCCATGTTCCGCGCAGTGAGCGTGACGACGTTGGTTGCGGCAGTCGCGACCACCGGGAACTGCAATGATCGGTTGAACTTCGTATAACCCAGCGCGATCGCCGCTTGCAGGTTCGCGGCGATGTTCGTGATGGTGTCGGTCGAGGCGACGCCGATCTGCACCTTCTCGCCGCCGATATACAACGAGATCGTACCGCTATTACCCGCAATGCCTGCGGCGATGGTGACGGTGGTGGTCTGCTTGGTGCCGCTCGGATCAGCGAGCGGCAGCATCCAGATTTCGCCGAACTGATTGTTCTGGCGAGCCCAAATGGCCATCTCGGTCAACATCGAGCCGACCCCGGTCAACGGCGTCGGATCACCGCTCAGAATGATCGGCGTGCTCGCAGCGGCGCTGCCGTCGCCGGTCATCTGGCCGATCAGCAGCGTCCGAGACGGCCCCTGATACGGCGACTGACCTGCGTTGATTTCCGCATAGAACAGCGGAACGCGCAGGTTGGAGGGAATGGAATTAAACGCGACAGACATCGCTCATGGTCTCCTGTCAGGCAGTGGGCGTCGCCGCGTTGGACGTCGCTTCGGTTGCGGGCTGGGTGGTGCTGGGGACTTCCGCGGCGGGCGCATCAGGCGGCGGCGGATCGGTCTCGATGAGGTCGCCGACAAGGACGAGCCGGTTGTAGTAG
>JBARNF010001336.1:0-1522 GCA_049802835.1 Bradyrhizobium sp. | reverse complement strand
CTACAATCTCGAGCTGTCGCGACGGCGGGCCGAGGCAGTGGCCGCAGAGCTGGCGAGGAGCTACCGCATTGCGCCGGCGCGGCTGCGCACCGCGGGCGTCGGCCTGCTGGCTCCGGTCGGCAGCAACGCGACCGATGCCGGCCGCGCCCTGAACCGGCGCGTCGAACTGGTGGCGCCCTGAGGCGGGGGAATGAGGCCGAGTGTCCTGGCGGTCGCTTGATCCGGATCAAGATCGTGCCATCGTCGCTCTCTAAGCTATCAGGCCAAACTGGAGATGACGCCATGATTGGAATCACCCTCTCCGCCGACCAGATCCTCTCGGCGCCACCGGAGGTGCGGCGCTGGATCGAGCATCAGGTGCTGTCAGGTCTCGGGCTCGCCGCGGAGACGCCGCCGATGCCCGCGCTGCCGGTGCAGGGCGCGCATCTCGTCGCCTGCACAGCCGACGATGCGGCGAAGATCCTGGCGCAGATCCAGGGCCTGCTGCCGGCGGTGAACGTGTTCTTCGAGTTCGGCCGGCCCGGCGTCGCGATGGGCCAGCCGCCGATCATGATGTTCCGCCTGATCGACATCCTGCATCACACGCGGCTGCAGAACATCGGCCAGGTGATGGCGTCGCTGGAGATGATCAACAAGGCGCTGATCGAGGCGCGGCGCGACCCGTCGGCGCGCTTCTGCGGCTTCGACAATGAGGGCCATTGCCTGATCGCGCCGGAGACCCAGCGCGCCATCGCCAGCGTCTGGCAGGCGGTGATCGCCAAGCAGCATGGCGTGGCCGAGGGCGAGGCGGCGTGAGGCCAATGGCGCGCAGCCTGCCTGGCGCGCCATTGACCCGAAATGGCGCGTCAGCCATGTCCCTGCCGGACGGCTCCGGCCTTGAGCCCATCGCGGCCGGTGCTACCATATCGAGGTCGTTCACGATCCGCGGGAGATCGCCGATGCCGCCAGGCCAGCGACAGCGCAGACTGCTGCAGACCCCCCTGTTCCGCCTGCTCGCGATCAACCTCGCGCTCGGTCTCGGCATGGCCGTGGTGCTGGTCGGCGGGCTGCTGGCGCTCGATCCTTTCGGCCTGCGTCACCTGATCTTCTCCGACCGCTCGCCCGGCGTCGCCATCGGCCTCTTGCTCGGCTCGTTCTTCGTCACCTTCGGCTCGACCGCGATGGGCACCGCGATCATGGCGCTCGGCCGCAGTGATGATGACGACGAGCCACGCGGCGGCACGCGGGCGCATGCGCGAGCGAAAGTGCGGAGGCGATAACTTGCGCCGCGCGCGAGCGACGGCTCCGCGGGAGGACCGGAAGGACGCGCAGCCAGGCCGCCCCATGTTCGTGGTCAAGGCGGCGATCGACGATCCCGATGCGACAACCTTCATTCTTCCGGCGCAAAAGACGATGTATGGCGGCAAGGACATCGCGGCCGGCGATACGGTCTTCGTGTTCGCGAGCGAGAACGAGGGCGGGCGCGGGCTGATCGCCCGTGGCGTGATCGATGCGGCGGAAGCCGTCGCGCGCAGGCCCGGCG
>JBARNF010001335.1:0-10914 GCA_049802835.1 Bradyrhizobium sp. | reverse complement strand
GGGCCGGCGTGATCGTGACCTCGCCGGCCTGCTGGACATAGACCGGCCGTGGCGCCGGTGCGGTGGTATCACCCGATGACAGTGACAGGCTGCGTGTCCCCTCGGCCTGCACGACCGTGGCGGACGCGAGCACCATGGCTCCGATCAGGATCATCTTGCGCATCGTGAAAGCTCCCCTCGTTGACTGACGGGAAGCTAGGCGCTGATGCGCCGTTCGGATGTGATCGCCGTCACGCTTCAAGCTGCAAGCCTGAATTGAGTCGCGCGGTCCGGCACGCGGTGTCCGCACCAGACACCACTTTCTTAGAACCTTTTGGCGATCGCCGCGACTTCCCTGCAGGGCGAAGAGAGTTCGGGGCAAACTACCCACACCAGGACATTGAACGATTGAAGAACGCGCGTCAGCGCCGCGCTGCAATCCCGTTCGTTCGAGTCTGCTACCACATTACCGTCACGCAGCGGTGTTCCATAAGTTCCGGGGACGACCCCAACCGAGGCATCACCGTATGCATACGTACTTTTCGTTGGTGCTGTTCATAAAGCTCGCTCAATCCGATAGGGGAAACGCTCGATTCGGGGAAAGGGTGGGCGCATGCGCCGAGTAATCATCGCGGTGTTGCTGGCGGCCGTCACGTTGCTCGCCGGCAATCGACAGGGGCGAACGCAGGGCGGCGGGGACGGGGTCGAAGAGATCTATGTCGCGCGGAGCCTGCGCCATGGCCGCGTGGTGCCGTCCGATTTTTGCGCGCCGACCAAGACCGGCTTCGCGCCGGCGCTGGAGGATCTGCTCTCGATCCATTCCGTCAGCGTGCGGGCGGCTGACGGCCGCATGACCGATACCAACGACAAGAGCATCGGCGAGATGCGGGTCTGCATCGGCCAGGCCATGGATCCCACCGTGCTCGGCACCTACACCGAAGGCCAGTTCAACGGCATCGCGTTCACCGGCGTCGGGGATTGCCGGATGGTGCGCGGCAATCTGCCGGAGGAAGGCCTGCTCACCCACCGCTGCTTCCTGGCGCTGTCGGGCTTGCCGGAGCCTTATGTCGGCGGCTTCCTGATCTCCAGCTCGCTCTATTCCAGGACGCCGTTCGGCGCCGAGAGCTCGCCGCCGGGCTATGCCCAGGCCGGCATCCTGATCATCCGGCTCTGGAAGAAGCGGATGCCCTGAGGCCGCCGTTCCAACGGCTCTGCGTCGATCGCGCGGTCAGGCCGGCGAGAAGGTCTGGACGAAGGCGCGCACCGTGTCCGACACCTTGTCCTCGGAGACGTGCCAAGCGGCGCCGTCATCGGCGGCGAAGAAGCTGGAGGCATTGGAGCCGCCCCAGCGGAACACCTCGAAGGACGGCCAGTACCAGATGTCAGCGAGGTTCGAATTGTTGACGACCTCGTGGGCGACCAGCCGCATCGTACTCTTCGACAGGCAGTCGGCCTGGACCACCGATTCATATTCGAACGAGGTGAGCAGGGGCACCGGCGACACCGTGACGATGACCTTGATGCCCGGCGAGATGCTCCTGACGAAGTCGATCAAATAGAGCACGTTGTCGACGTTCTCCTGCACGCTCGCGGTGCGGAACTTGTACTTCTCCGCCAGCGCCCGGGAGTTCAGCGCGGTCGGCCGCGGCAGCACGAAGGCGCCGGTCTCGCGGTCGAAGAACGCCGCGGCCACGCCGAGCGTGAGGATGAAGACGTCGGCCTGCCTGATCATGGCAAGCGTGTTCTCCTTGCTCGATCCCGGCGGCAGCAGCTCGACGATCCGCTCGCGGATCTCGGGATCGATGTCGGCATCGCGCAGCCAGTCCACGAACACGCGGTTGGCGAACGTCGTGTTGATGTATTCCGAGATTTCCATGTGATGGCTGGCATAGCCGCTGTCGGTGAGGCTCTTGGACAGATTGCGCGCGAAGCAGGAGCCCATCGTGAAGAATCGCGTGCTCTTCTCGAGGAATTTCGGCGCGGCGTTCAGGTTCACCGCGATGTGGTCGGTGATCAGCGTCTGCAGGTCGCCGAGGAAATCCTTGGTCTCCGGATAGCGGCCGACCTTGGCCCGCGCCTTGGCTTCCTTGACCTTGCCTTTCTTGGCGTTCGACCGCGCGAGCTCCAGCGTCTCGCGGTTGATCGGGTTATCGTAGGCCGGGTTGAGCTTGATCGCCTTGTCGAGCGCGGCCACCGCCTCCTCGAACTCGTTGCCCTGGGTCAGGATCTCGCTGAGCGAGAAATAGTCCGCGGCCTGGTTGGAGGCGCGGGCGAGCTTGCGGAACAGCTCCATCGAGCGCGTGAACGGGCCGACATGGCTGCAGCGCACCGCCGCGCTACGAATGAGATGGAGATTGCCTTCGCTGGGGTCGTCGAAGATCTCAGGGTGCTCGTCGAGGATCGCGAGCATCATGTCGCGGGCCTCGGCGCGCTTCTTGTGCGAGCCGTCGTCGATCAGCTGTGCATAGATGAAGCGCGCATTGATGTCCTTGGGATCGAGCTCGAGCAGCTTCTGGAACGCGAGCTGGGCGCTCACGAAGTCTTTGTCCTCGACGTATTTGTAGGCCAGCGTCCTGATCTGGCCGACGATGGATTGGAACTGCGTGTGGTTGTCGAGGGCAGTGGTGCTCATGTCGAGGGTTCGCCTTCTCTTGGTACGCTTCGGCGCTGGTCCGGCTCGCCGCGGTCGTTGCCGGCCGTGCAGCGTGGACGCTGTCGCCGCCGGGGGTGCGCCCGCATGGTCTCCGAGCGCGGAAGCATCATTCCCGCGCACTGCAACCCGCGCGTGAGACGCCTCGACCGGAACCTTTGGACACTTTGGTTAACGAACCGCTAACGGACCTGCCGCCGGCGTACGCTTTGCGCGGCCGACGACCGTGCTGATTCGAACTCGGGACGAGGTTAGCCCGGACCGCTGGTTGCTGCCAATGCGCCCGACGGAGTTTACCGGAGCCCACGCCAGATCGTCCTCGCGCGCTCAGTGTGTGCTTTCCACGCGATAGGCTTCGGGATCGCCACTATCGATCAGACGCTCGACCGTATGCTTGAGTGGCGCGCTCATCGGAACGTTGAGATTGACGTTCTTGGGCGGCACCGGAGCCAGGAACCACTTGGCATAGATCTGCTGGATTTCGCCGCTGCGATAGACGGTCGCGACTGCATCGTCGATCACTTTCTTGAAGGCCGGATCGTCGCGGCGCATCATGATGCCGTACGGCTCGATCGACAACGCCTCCTCCGACACGGTGTAGTCGCCGGGCGTCGCCGACTCGGCGATCCGGCTGTACAGCAGGATATCATCCATCACGAAGGCGTCGGCACGATCGGATTCCAGCATCCGGAACGCCTCGCCGTTGTCCTTGGCGGCCAGAATGGTGAGATTGAGCTGGCGGCGCGCGTTGAGCTCGCTGAGCTGCTTGATATTGGTGGAGCCGATGGTGGACACGGCGATCTTGCCCTTGATGTCGTCCAGCGTCCGCAGTCTGGCCGTCGCCTTGGCCGCGAAACGATTCGCGGCCACGTAATAGGACGTTGAGAACGCCACCACCTTTTGCCGCTCGATGTTGTTGGTGGTCGTTCCGCATTCGAGATCGATGGCCCCGCTCAAGACCGACTGGATACGGCCCGAAGGGGTGACGGGCACGAGTTTGACGTCGAGCTTCGGCAGGCCGAGCCGCGCCTTCACCGCGTCGACGGCCAAGTCGCAGAGGTCCATGGCGTAGCCTATGACCTTCTCGTTGTCGCCGTAGTAGGAGAACGGGGTCGATGATTCCCGGTGTCCCAGCGTGATGGTGCCGGTGCTCCTTATCTTTTCCAGCGTGCCGGTCAGCTCCTCGGCGATCGCTGCCTGGCTCACGACGCTCAACGCGGCAGCGGCCAGGATGATCTTGACGTGCATGTTGCAGCTCCTCATTCAGAATCGACCAGTCGTGTCTGGAGCGGATCGATCATATCGTCCGCTCAAGCCGTGGACGCGTAGCCCGCTGATGCGCTCCGCCGGCCGGGGCGGGCCGGCTGCTCCACGATCTGCGCGTACTGCTTCATCGAGGCCGGCCTTCCAATCAGGTAGCCCTGGGCGAAATCGCAGCCTGCGCAGGCGAGAACATCGAGTTGCGCCTGCGTCTCCACACCTTCCGCGGTGACCGGAAGCTCGAGCCCGCGCGCCAGCCCGATGATGCTGCTCAGGATTGCCTTCGATTGTACGCGGTCGAGGTTGGAAATGAAGCTGCGGTCGATCTTGATCATGTCGAAGGGGAACGCCTGCAGATAGGACATCGATGAGTAGCCGGTGCCGAAATCGTCGAGCGCGATGCGCACTCCGAGCGCCTTGAGCCGGCGCAGGATGGAGACGGCGCCGGAGAAGTCGTCGATCAGCACACCTTCGGTGATCTCGAGCTCGAGCCGTCCCGGGCTCAATCCGCTGTCGATCAGGACCTCGTGGACGAGCCGCACGATGTCGTCGTTGCGGCACTGCACCGGCGACAGATTGACCGAGATCTTCAATTCCTTCGACCAGGATGCGGCCTCGCGGCACGCCGCGCGCAGGATCCATTCGCCCATGGCGACGATCAGCCCGCTCTCCTCGGCAAGCGGAATGAAGACGCCGGGTGGGACCAGGCCGCGCCGCGGATGCTGCCAGCGGGCCAGTGCCTCGAAGCCGACGATGTCGCCGCCGACGCGCGCCAGCGGCTGGTAATCGAGCCGCAGCTCGCCATTTCCAACGGCGGACTGCAGGTCGTGCTGCAATTCGCGGCGGTCGCGCAACTGCGCCGCCATATCCGGCTCGAACAAGCGGATCGCGTTGCGTCCGTCTGCCTTGGCGCGGTAGAGCGCGATGTCGGCATTGGCCAGCAGCGTGGTCGGGTCGTTTCCGTCGGCCGGCGCGCGCGCAATTCCGATGCTCAAGCCGATCCGCAGCTGCCGTCCGGCAATCTCGATGTCGCCGACGAGGGCCGTCCGCAGCTGCTCCGCCAACTCGCCGGCAGCCGCAGCCTGCGCCTCGCCGAGCACAACCACGATGAATTCGTCGCCGCCGACCCGCGCCAGGAAGGCGCCGCTCGCGACTGCCTGCAGACGACGTGCCGCCTCGCGCAGCAATTCGTCGCCGACGAGGTGGCCATGCAGGTCGTTGATCTCCTTGAAGCGGTCGAGATCGAGGCAGAGAATCGCGAACGTGCCGCCGGTGCGGACCGCCTCGTCGACCGTCGTCGCGAGATAGTCGGAGAACGACGCGCGGTTGTGCAGGCCGGTCAGCGCATCGTGATGCGCAATGTGAGCGATCCGTTTCTCCGTGCGCTTCTGCTCGGTGACGTCCTCTGCCGTCATCACGAAGCCGCCGCCCGGGACCGGACGGAATACGACCACGACGGCCCGCCCATCGGAAAGCTCCACCACGATGTTCGCCGGCTTGTCGGCCGTGACCATGGTCATCAGCGCGCCGGCATAGCCGTTCGAGCCGTTGTCGGGAGGGAGGCCTTGCGAAACCTGATGGTCGAGGATCTGTCGCAGCGTCGTGCCAGGTCTTGTGAGCTCGGCAGGGAGGTTGAACATCTCCGCGTAGCGGTCGTTGCAGACGATCAGGCGGTGATGGGCGTCGTACATGCATACGCCCTGCGACTGATTGTTCAGCGTCGCGTCGAGCTGAATGCTCTGCTTGCGGAAATATTGCACGACGACGATCCCGGTGCCGCCGATGCCGACGACGAGCACGATCGTGAGGCCGATCAGGCGCAAGGCCTCCGTCCACCAGCCGGCGAGCGCGGCGGAGACCGTCGTGCTGGTCGTCAAATGGAGGGGAAAGCCGGCAAGGCGCGCTGCCGCGATCAGCCGGTCGGAGCCGTCGACAGCGTCGAGCCATCGGGCCACGCCGGCGCCGGATCGCGTGATCTCGGCGAGCTTTGCTCCGGACAGGGAGCCGTCGCTCAGCGCATCGACATGCGGATGGCTCGCGAGCATCACGCCGTCCTGCCGAAGCAGCGCGATCGACTCATCGGGGCCGCGCAGCAGCGTCCGGTAGAGCCCCTCGAAATACTCCGACTTGATCGTGCCGATCACGAGGCCCAGGAATTCGCCGTCAGATCCCATCAGCTTCCGGGCCAGCGGGATCGTCGAGGCTCCGATACCCCGGCCCTTCTCCGGCCGGCCGAGCTTGGAGCTCAAGGCCGGTTCAGTCTTGAGCGCCTGGAAATACTCGCGATCCGCGACATTGAGGGGCGGCGTGGGCCACGCCACGGACGAATTGATCACTCTGCCGTCGGCACCGACCAGCATCATCGCCTCGATATGCGGGAAGCCGCTGATCCTGTCTTGCAGCATGAGCTGGATATCGCGGCCCGCCATGGCGCGCCCGTAGACCTCGTCGGAAACGACCGCGAGCGTCTGCATGTGCTCGATCAGACTCGCCTCGATCAGGTCGACCGCATCGAAGTCACGCGCCGCCTGCTTGGCCAGCACGGTCGCGGTCGCCAGCAGCTGCCGCTTGCTGTCCTCGATCGCATGATCGCGCAGGTGGGACAGGATGAGGGCGATGGTGCAAACGACGAGCGCAATCAGAAATGCGCCGCACAGCACCATGACGGCGACGGGACGCGACGCACCGGTCCGGCGGATCAGAGGCGGTTGTTCCTCTCGCGCGAACCTCGCCGATAAGCCTTTGAATGCCCGAGCGGTCAGAAGCATGATTCCCAGAACGGTCGATCGTCCGGGAAATCGTTGAGGTTGGCTGTTTGGGTAGAGTTAAAGGCGGCCCATCGCCGCAGCCGGAATGCCGATTACGGTTACGTCCGTATTACTTCACGGCGCGCAATGCCGGGAAATAGGCAGCGCGGCGCAGATCTTCTCAGTAGTTCTACGGGGGGCTGCGCAAAGCCTGTGCGCTGGGAAAACTCCTCGGGTTTTCGGGGCAGAGGTGGGCGATGAGAATGTTGGGCCGTGACCCGCCGGCCTGGGCCATGCGCCGTCGTCTTGCGAATTGGTAGCTTCCATCGGGCTGCCGTTGCAGCCGATCGCACGTCGATCGGCTTCGCTCCGGACCTGCCGGATGGCGCCTTGCTCACATCTCTCTCGGAACGGACACGACAAATAGTTCCGCTTCTCCGTCACGGCGTGCGCGCGGTCGATTCTCCTCCAATGAGGTTGTCGTGCTGAAAAATTCTGATTCCGGGCGCGCGTGCGACTTCGCATGCGCCGCGTGGAGGGATGCCGGCTGCCAGGGTTGCATCTGAAGGCAAATGCCGGTCAAGGGACCTGGGGAGAAGCGCTGGGGGGCATTCAGAACAAAATCGCGAACTCTTATGTTCTTGAAATAGCTATCTGATTGCCAATCTCTCTTCTTATTCTGCGCTTGGTTTTTTGGAGTTTCTGGGACCCCATCGTCCGGGTTCAATCGTTGGAATGCCCCACGCCGATGTTGGCTAGGAAACCGCGCAAAATCCCGAGGTACGCCCTCGGCGTGGAACAACCCCTTTTCGCGATAGGCGAGGTGCTTTCACCTTGGCGTGATGGCGCGAATGGCTAGATTCAGTTACAGACGGTCATGAAATGTTCTCAGGAGCCTCAGCTTGCCTTCCCACCCCGGAAAGGGTCACGCCTTCCCCTACTTCAAGGTTCAAGTCCGCGATCAGCGCACCCTCGCCTGGAAGGACCACCGGAAAGAGGCGTTCGACGACGAACCGGCTGCCCGCGCATATCAGGCGGCGCTGGGGGAGGGTGTGACCTCGCGCTTGATGCGATGGGACGCCAACGGGGCCAAACCGCTTGAGGACTAATGGCTGAGGGACTGATGGCTGACGTAAATTCAACCCAGACAGCCAAGACGCCGGACCCGGCGACGTGGCCGGCGATCGCCGCCGCTGTCGTCACCGCGGTGGGCGCCTATAAGCTATTCGAACCCAAGCTTGAGCGCGCCCGGGCGATGCGCAACGAGGTAGGACGGCTCGAGTTGAGCTTCCGTCTCCTCTACCAGTGGCCACAGTATCTACTGATCGCCATCTCAACGGCCATCTTCTTGGCGCTAGTGGTGGCCTTCGTTGATAGTTTGCGGCCTGGCGTCCTCATGAGCTTCAGCCGAATGAGGATACTCAAGATGGCGTTGGCTCCCGAGAACGTTATATGGGTCATATTCTCGCTGGGGATAGTCGGCGGCGTCATCTACCTGAACCTTCTTCCTCGGCTTCTCATGGGCCTCACTTGGTCCCTATCAGCGCTCCCAATCCCAGGTCTGAGGAATCGCTTCGGGCCGAACGGAGAGAGCTTAGGATGGCATCAAACGGCCGCTGTAATGGAAGGACCCGACAAGGGTGCGCCCTTGTTGATCGACGATGACGCAATTGGCCGTGTGGCTTGGGAGGTGCTTTCCAGACTAAGCAAAAACACTGGAGCGGGGGACTTCGCGACGGAGCCCGCGAAGCTGTCGGCGTCCGAAAAGGCCAACATCGCTCTCTTCGGCTGCATCATAGAGGCCGTTCACTACGCCCAACGCTGGGAGAGCCCGAGCTGGTCGGAGTTCTATGCCAGCTTTGCCGACATCCAACGCACCAAACCAATGTTTGGGCCGCAGCAGCTTCAGTTGTTTGCGAACGGGCAGGCCTTTTTCGAAGACTTCCGTGATCGCCTACACGACGCACTCAAGGCGCGTAATCAACCCTGTCCGCCCGATCGAGCGCTGGCCGCCGCCGCCGACGTTTCGCGCACATGGGAGCTGCTGCAAAAGCAGGAGTTTGACGTCCTGCGGCTTGTGCCGCCGTTCGCAGGACTTTTCGGCGGCCCCGTCGCCTGGCTGGACCACCGCCTCCGAAGCTTTCCACGACTCGGAGACGCAGGAATGCGGCCTCAGCTGATCAAGCTTCTTGTGCGTTGGAAGGCGATTGAGGTGCAACTCGGGATATTCGCGCAACCGTTCTCCAAGCGCCAGGCGTGGCTTCTGTTCCAAGAGGGCGCGCTCCGGGCGTTGCCAGAGGTCAAGGAGGTGACCTTCCATGGAACGGCTCAGGTGCCGATCGTGCGCACCGCCGTGCTGCGCGTTATCCGTCGCGTCGAACTGCTAATCGCAGAAGGTGCGTCGTCGGAGGCGCAAGCGGTCGCCCAGGCCCTGGGGCCCAGCAAGTGGACCCGCCTGGAGCGCGCCGATTTCGTTCTTTGGAGTTGGGCGCGGGAAGCAGCCAAACAAGCGAAGGCGGGGAATTGGGACAAAGCCGCCTGGCGCTGGAAATTCGAAGACGACCGTGTTCAGCGGCAAAGTTGATGCCCAAGACGGAAGTCTTTTTCTCCGAACTGCGAGACGATTGGTATCGCGGCGCCGACCTGATGGCTCGGCTGGTGCACCAGTCGAGCCAGGGCGTTCCAAGGCTGGTCGGGTTTCCCGCCCAATGGATCCCCATTTTTGAGCATTTCGGGGCACGATGGTCAGATGTCATCGATCCGCCGTCCTATGTTCCGATCGTCTCCGATCTATCGATTGAGACGCTGATGTCGATGGTTGCGCAGGCACGACGCCAAGGACGGCTGCGCGTCCTGGTGGAGGGGATCGCATCGTTCGACCCGCTAGTCGCCGACGTCCTGCACAAGCTCGATCGCAGGGTGAGCGTAGCTGTTCCGGCGCTTGTGTCGGATATCCAATTTACCGGCTGGCAATCCTATGGTCGCCCCGAGGTGCTGGACTTCGAGGCGCGTGTCCTTCGTCGGGTCTCCGCCACTTCGCGATCGGTTGTGCTGTTGCCCTGCGCCCGACGGCGGCCCTATAGCGGGAGCAAGACCCACAGGCGCTTGGTCAGCGCCCTGTCCGACACGGAAGGGCGAGGCGGGGACCAAATCGTAATCAGTTCCCTTGGAGTCGTCCCTGCAATATTCTGGTCGGACCCCGTCGTGCTGGCCTACGACTCTGGGGTGCCGGATATCTATCGGGTGCTGCGTCTGATGCGGGCCTATTTCTGCAAGGCGCCCTATGAGTTCGCCATCGACTGCCTGGAGTTCGAACCTTACCGAGACTGCTTGCGGATCATCCAGCGTGAGGGCCTGATCGGGGAGATCCGACCAGGACCAATGCGCAAGGTTCGGAAACTACCACTCCCGTGATTGGGCTGAATCCGACCTCCCCCATGCGGCCCAACCGTCACCTTTGGCTCGGGCAGAGCGCTCGCACGACCGTGGTGACGCGCGCCTATCCGGCGCTCGCCGGCGCCCGCTGGATGGCCAGTCTCGGTGACGCCATCCATCGTCCCCGCATGCTCCACACGGTGTTTGGGCCCCAGCTCAAAACCCGTCTAGCGATCACCGGGCCGCTTATGCTCGACTCTGGGGGCTTCACCTTGATGATGCGCCAGGGCAAACTTTCGATCGCGGACGTCATACGCGCCTTCGAAACGGCGGCTGCGGATGTCGTGATCTCCCTCGACTATCCGGCACTTGGCAGCGATTCCGAGGAGGTCCGCTGGGACAAGTATCAACGCACCTTGGCCAACTACGCCGTCTTGCATCAGCAGCAGCTCACCGCGACCCTGGCACCCGTCGTGCACGGTGTGACCGTCGACGAGCTGCGCTCCAATTGCGATGCGATCGGCAAGGTGGAGCCTGCGCCAGCCTGGGTTTGCCTAGGCGGATTAGTGCCGCTTCTGCGTCAGTGCGGCCAGGTCCGGCACCGCGCCGACGATGCACGCGCGCGCTTGCTTGAGACGATCGGCCTCGTCCGACGCCAGTTTCCCTATTCCTGTCTTCACGTGCTGGGAGTCGGCTCTCCGCGCACGATCGCCACGGCCTTCGAGGGCGGCGCCGATTCCGTCGACTCGATCGGCTGGCGGCGGGCGGCGGGGTTCGGAACTATCTTCCTTCCGGGCGGGACAGAGCGGTTCGTCGCCCACCGAGATCGCAGGCGCGCCACGTCGCGACTGGTCCTGACCGAGCAGGACACCGACACATTGTCACGTTGCCTCTGCCCAGCCT
>JBARNF010001334.1:0-8497 GCA_049802835.1 Bradyrhizobium sp. | reverse complement strand
GCGGTCAGTCTAGCCGGTGTCCTCGCCGTCGTCTCGCTCGCCGTCAGGCCGAGGACGGCGCCGCGCACCACCCGCGCGATCACATCCTCGACATCGTCGAGATCGCATTTGCCGTCGGAGAGCTTGGTCAGGCGCTCGCTCTCGCGGATCGTGTGGTGCGCCATGGCGAGCGCAAAATGCAGCCCCCAGAACAGTTCGACCTCGGAACGCTCGGGCAGCGCGCGCTTCATCGCGGCGGCGAACTTCCGCAAATGGTCGATTTCCTTGGTCTTGATCCGGCGGATCGGTGGCACCGATTCGATCGAGGCGCGGATCATGAACTGCGCCACAGCCGAGCGCTGGTTCTCCGGCCCCAGACAGCCGCGCAGGATCGGGCCGACCAGCGCGCGCAGGATGGCGTGGATGTCGGCGCGGCCGCCGCCCGCATCCTCGGCTGCGCGCAGTTCGCGCAGGCGTTCGCGGTTGAGCGCGATCGAGCGCGTCACGAACAGCTCCGCGATCAGCTCGTCCTTGGAGCCGAAATGATAGTTGACCGCGGCGAGGTTGACGTTCGCCTCGGCGACGATGTCGCGCAAGGTGACGTCGGAAAAGCCGCGCTCGGCGTAGAGCCGCTCGGCGGCGGACAGGATCGCGCTGCGGGTGTGGTCGGTGGCCATGAGGCGTGCCGTATCCCGGTTTGCTGGGCCGCGCAGCGCTTGGCAAAACGATGGCGCGCGGGGAGTTGCCTTTCAAACGCTTGTATGAAACTATTGTTTGAGACGGCCGGAATGTCAATCGCGGCGATTTCGCGGGACGACATTTCGGCGCTGCAGCGGCGGCGCGCGCGATCGTGCCGCGCAAGATCGCTCTTGCGCGGCGACGGCGGGCGGGCCGACACTGCGGCCAAACAATTCCGAGGAAACCCTGAGGAGAGTCCCATGGACTTCACGATGACCGCGAAGCAGCAGGAATGGCTGGAGCGCGTGCGCAGCTTCATGACCAAGCACGTCCGTCCGGCGGTGCCGATCTACAAGCAGCAGGACGCCGAGGGTGATCGCTGGAAGGTGATTCCGATCCTGGAGGACCTCAAGGCCAAGGCGAAAGCCGAAGGCCTCTGGAACATGTTCATGCCGCCGTCGCCGCACGAGGACGACGAGTTCCGCGGCGCCGGCCTCACCAATCTCGAATACGCGCTGCTGTCGGAGGAGATGGGCCGCATCTCCTGGGCCTCCGAGGTGTTCAACTGCTCGGCGCCCGACACGGGCAACATGGAGGTGTTCATCCGCTACGGCACCAAGGAGCAGAAGCGCAAATGGCTGCGTCCCTTGATGGACGGCGAGATCCGCTCGGCCTTCCTGATGACGGAGCCGGCGGTGGCGTCGTCGGACGCCACCAACATCGAGACCCGCATCACCCGCGATGGCGATCATTACGTCATCAATGGCCGCAAATGGTGGTCGTCGGGCGTCGGTGATCCCCGCTGCAAGATCGCGATCCTGATGGGCAAGACCGATCCGTCGGCGGCCAAGCATCAGCAGCAGTCGCAGATCCTGGTGCCGCTCGACACCCCCGGCATCAAGGTCGAGAAGATGCTGCCGGTGTTCGGCTTCGACGACGCGCCGCACGGCCACGCCCAGGTGCTGCTCGAGAACGTCAAGGTGCCTAAAGAGAACATCCTGCTCGGCGAGGGCCGCGGCTTCGAGATCGCGCAGGGCAGACTGGGTCCGGGCCGCATCCATCACTGCATGCGCACCATCGGCAAGGCCGAGGAGTCGCTGGAGAAGATGGTGCGGCGGCTCATGACGCGCTCCGCGTTCGGCAAGAAGATCATCGAGCATTCGGTGTGGGAGCAGCGCATCGGCGAGGCCCGCACCAACATCGAGATGACGCGCTTGTTGTGCCTCAAGGCCGCCGACATGATGGACAAGGTCGGCAACAAGACCGCGCAGGGCGAGATCGCGATGATCAAGGTCGCCGCCCCCAACATGGCGCTGAAGATCATCGACGACGCGATCCAGGCCTTCGGCGGCGCCGGCGTCTCCGACGAGGCCGGTCTCGCCAAGGATTACGCCAACATCCGCACGCTCAGGCTTGCCGACGGCCCGGACGAGGTGCACAACCGCGCCATCGCCCGGCTCGAGATGAAGAAATACGCCAACGAGCCGCGGCACTGAGATAGATCTTGTAGGGTGGGCAAAGCGTCGGTCGAGCGCGAAAGCGCGAAGGCGGACGCGTGCCCACCATTCCAGGCCCCGAGCAAGGTGGTGGGCACGCTTCGCTTTGCCCACCCTACGATTTCAATACGATCCAAGGGAGCTTCGTCGTGGCCGACGGCGTGAGAAAAGACGAAGACTTTTCCGGCACCAAGCCGGTCGAGGAGCGGCATCGCTTCGACGAGGGCAAGCTCGCAACCTGGATGGCGGAGCATGTCGAGGGCTTTGCCGGCCCGCTGACGGTCGCGCAGTTCAAGGGCGGTCAGTCCAACCCGACCTACCGGCTGACCACGCCGGCGCGCTCCTACGTGCTGCGCCGAAAGCCGTTCGGCAAGCTGTTGCCGTCGGCGCATGCCGTCGATCGCGAATTCCGCGTCATCGCCGCACTGGGCAGGCAGGGCTTTCCCGTCGCCAAGGCCTACGCGCTCTGCAATGACGACAGCGTCATCGGCGCAGCCTTCTACATCATGTCGATGGAGGAGGGCCGGGTGTTCTGGGATCCGACCCTGCCGCATGTCGACGCGCCCGACCGACGCGCGATCTTCACCAGCAAGATCGAGACCTTGGCGAAGCTGCACGGCTACGATCCCGCCGCGATCGGCCTCGCCGAGTTCGGCAAGCCCGGCAACTACTTCGCTCGCCAGGTCGACCGCTGGACCAAGCAGTACCGGGCGTCGGAGACCGAGCACCTGCCGGAGATGGAGAAGCTGATCGAGTGGCTGCCGCGCACCTTGCCGGCGCAGCAGCGCGTCTCGATCGTGCATGGCGACTACCGGCTCGACAACATGATCTTCCATGCGACCGAGCCGCGCGTCATCGCGGTGCTCGACTGGGAGCTGTCGACGCTCGGCGATCCCATGGCCGATTTCACTTATTTGTTGATGCAGTGGATCATGCCGGGGCTCGACGGCGCCGACCTCAAGGCCCTGAACATCCCGACCATGGAGGAGGCGGCCGCGATCTATTGCGGCGTCACCGGCACCGAGCTGCCCGACCTCAACTGGTACTTCGCCTACAATTTGTTCCGCCTCGCCGGCATCTTGCAGGGCATCGTCGGCCGTATCCGCGACGGCACCGCCGCCAACGACAAGGCGATCGAGTCGGTCAAGCGCATGGTGCCGATGACCAAGCAGGCCTGGGCCTACGCGCAGAAGGCGGGCGCCGCGTCGTAGCCCGGATGAGCGGAGCGACATCCGGGACCGACACCACTGCCGGCGAAGACCCCGCATGTCGCTTCCGCCTTCGCCCGTCAGGCTTCGGCGGACAAGTCGCTCATCCGGGCTACGCATTGTTTCCGGGGGGAGAGCCCGTGGCCCGCATCAGCGCAGCGACATGCGGGGAGTGCCGCGCCGGGTATCGCTGCGCTTGTTCGGGCGACACGCGCTGGCGTGACGGATCATCGACCGCCGCCACCCCCACCGCCGCCACCACCACCCCCACCGGCTGTGGTCATCGCGCTGCTGTAGCGCGGGTCGGTCTGCTTCATGTAGGTCGGCGAGGTGTCGTGATTGCGTGACCGCGAGCCCTGTTGAATCGGCGTTTCCGGCGTACCGCACGGGCCCCACGAGACCAGCTCACAGCGCGGCAGCTGAACCTCACGTGCGCTGGCGCTGGTTGCGGCCGCGCCCGCCGCCATGGCGCCGAAGAGAGCGAGCAGGGGCAGTTTCGATATCCTCGACATCTGATCCATCCTTCGATTCGGCGAGGCCGAAATGGTCCGCTTGCGAGGTTCGACGGCGCCTCGGAGCAGCCGGTTCGAGCCGCGACCTGAAAAAATCACGGCCAGCGCCGCCCTCCGCGCTTGAACCAGACCGCCGCAAGCTGCGACATGATGCGGCCCCGTAGCCCGCATGAGCGCAGCGACATGCGGGTCCACACGCGGCGCAGGTGAGACCCCGGATGTCGCTGCGCTCATCCGGGCTACGCATCCGGCTCCTGCCTGCTGCGAGGGATCTGCAAATTGCGGGCGGCGACTCGTCCGGTCGTGGGTGCGCGGGGCGGCTGGCGCGCCGCACGATACACATCTTGCCGCGCTACTCGCTGTTGAGGTCGGCGCCTCTAAAGAAGTGGCGGTAAGCCTGCGACAGGAAGCCGATGCCGATCGGCAGGATCAGCAGGTAGAGGACCGAAAACACCGTCGTCATAGTTGTCATGCCGATCACGACGTTATCGCCAGGGCTGTCCAGCCGGGGCATCGGTGGTGACACGATGACGAACACCATGTCGGCGATCAAGACCGGCAGAAGGGCGGTGACCACGAAGCCCCAGAACAGCCACAAGGTGCTGCCGCGCGTTTGCCGCCAGGCTTGCGCGAAGGTCAGCGCGTCATCGCCGACCGCGCGCGCCGGCAGCAGCACAGCGAGCCGAAGTGCAACACCGATGCCGGCGACATAGAGCAGGAGTCCGAGCGACGCGAGGGGCAAGAAGACGCCTGGAGGCGGGCTGGCAAAGCTTCCCGAGAATTGCAATGCGACCGCGACCGCGACCCAGCCCGGGACGACCATGATGGCGAACAGAACGAGCCCGACCAGGACGTAGCGCCACAATGCGCGTGTGACGACATTGCTCCCGCTGAAAGGCGGCTGCTCCCCGAGAATCAGAAAGCGGTGCCAGGCGACGGCGATGCTGACGCCGCCGAGTGCGAGCAGCAGCTGCGGCAGGAGGATCAGGACCGCTGGCGAAGCCGCCGGAGCGCCCGGCAATCGGCCCGATTCATGGCTGGCCAGCATCGTCGACAGCCGTGAGCACTGCAGCGAGGATGCAAGCGCGGTTGCGGCCATCACCAGGATTAGCCACAACCAGCAGGCGCGCAGGACCTGAGGCAGGTTTCGGAAATAGCTCGAATAGGCCAGGCTCGCGGCGTCGGAGAATGGGAGCTTCGGCGCTGACACTCTGCCTTCAGGATCACTCATCGGTGTTCGGCCTCATCTGTCGACGCATTATCGCGAGAGCCAAGCAAAGTACAACCGCGGCCCGGCCCGGACCCGCCGCGCGGCGCAGCCTTAGGTGCGGTCGAGCGTTGGCAGGAATGTGTGTTGCCGCGCTCGAACCGCCAATCATCGTAGGTACAGGAGACCCGCCATGATCCGGCGTTCTCGGCTGCATCTGTGGTACCTGCCGCCTGCATTTTTTTCGCAGGCGGGCCGCAGGCGTCAGCCGACGCCTGGCCTTCCCTGCGCCCTTTGCTTGAAGAGGGCGGTGAATTTTCGGATCACTCGGGCGCTGATGTGTCGCGGGAAGGCGTAATCATGTCTGTCGTTCAACAGCGAAGTGATTGTTTGACGCGACGGCCGTCGTCCCAAGCTCGTCATGCCCAGGCTTGTCCCGCCTGCGCGGCCGAAGCCGCTTCGGCGCGGCGAAGGCCCGGGCATCCACGTCGCTCCGTGCATGCCGATCGACGTGGATGGCCGGGACAGGCCCGGCCATGACGGATGCGAGAGATGGGGCCATCTCGGCGCGCGATCAAAAGGCGAAAGCGCTAGATCGGTTTCCCCGCATACGGCATCGACGCGGTCAGGCCGCCGTCGACTGGAAAAGCCTGGCCGTTGACGTAGGAGGCCTCGTCGCTGGCGAGGAACAGGGCCATGGCGGCGATCTCGTGCGGCTGGCCGGCGCGCTTCAAGGGATTGAGCTGGCCGATCTTGCTCTCGGTGCCGCGCTCCTTGGCGCCGTCGAAAATCGGCTTGGTCATGCCGGTCTCGATCAATCCCGGACAGACCGCGTTGATGCGCACGCCGGTGCCGGACAGCGAGTAGGCCGTGGTCTGCACCAGGCTGATCACGCCGGCCTTGCTGGCGGCGTACGGATGACCCGACGCGCCGGACTTGAGGCCTGCGACCGAGGCCGTGCAGACGATGGCGCCGCGCTGCTGCCGCACCATGTGCGGCATCGCGTATTTGACCGCCAGGAACGGGCCGATCAAATTGATGCGCAGGATCTCCTGCCAGTGCTCGACGGTCTGCTCGGCGATCGGTATCAAGCCGCCGGAGATGCCGGCATTGGCCCAGATCACGTCGAGCTTGCCAAAGGTCGCGACCGCGCGATCGATGAAGCCGCTCACGTCGGCTTCCGAGCCGGCGTCGGCCATCACGGCCTCGGCGATGCCGCCTTGCTGCTTGACGAGCTCGACCGTCTCCTTGACGGCCTCGCTGCGATCGACCGCGATCAGCCGCGCGCCTTCGCGTGTGAACATCAGCGCTGCGGCGCGGCCGATGCCGCTGCCCGCACCGGTGATGATGACGGATTTGCCTTCGAGGCGGCCCATGTTTCCTCCTGCTTGATTTCTGATCAGTTGCGTGCCGCGCAACGGAATTCAAACGCCGTTTCAAACATGCCGGCGTCACGACGCCGGCGAACTGACTTGAGACGGGTTAACTCATCACGTACAGCGAGAGAGCAGCGGAGGGAAGGGTGAGTGATGTCCGATAACGGGAACAGTCCGGCTGTCGTCACCACGCGCTGGTGGTGGGTGCGCCACGCGCCGGTGCGCAATGATGGCGGCAACATCTACGGCCAGTCCGACATCGCCTGCGACACCGGGGATCGCGACGTCTTCGAGGCGGTCGCCAAAATCCTGCCGCGTCGCGCGGTGTGGTACGCGAGCAACCTGATGCGCACGCATCAGACCGCTGAGGCGATCTGGGCCGCGGGTTTTCCGCAGCCTGCGACCATGATCAAGGAGGCCGCTTTTGCCGAGCAGCATCTCGGCCAATGGCAGGGCATGAACCGTGCCGCGTTCCTGGCGAGCCAGCCCGCGGGCAGCAGCTGGTTCGCCGCCATCGATCAGCCGGCGCCCGGCGGCGAGAGCTACATGGACCTCTACACCCGCGTGACCGATGCGATTGCGCGCATCACCGACGCGGAAGCGGGCCGCGACGTCGTCGCAGTCGGCCATGGCGGCACCATCAAGGCCGCGGTCGGCCTCGCGCTCGGCGGCCTGGTCGAGAAGGGCCTCGCCTTCGACATCGACAACTGCTCGGTCACGCGGCTTGATCACATCGTAAGTGGCGACACCTCGACATGGCGATTGCCGATGGTCAATCAGCAGCCGTGGATTGCGGACGCCGCGCACAAGGCGATGCATCAGCCGGCGGGGCCGGAAGTGACGACGAGCAAGCTGGCGTGAGTGATTCCGTAGCCCGCATGAGCGGAGCGACATGCGGGTTCACCGGGACAGTGCGTGAGACCCCGGATGTCGCTTCCGCCTTCGCCCGTTGGGCGCAGGCGTCCGCTCATCCGGGCTACGGTCACGCGACATTCTCAACGCGTCCAATTCCAACAAACCAAGGAGGAAACACATGACTCTGTTCGATATGACCGGAAAGGTCGCCGTCATCACCGGCTCCACCCGCGGCATCGGGCTCGCCATTGCCGAGCGCATGGCCGAGCATGGCGCCAAGGTGGTGATCTCCTCGCGCAAGGCCGATGTCTGCGAGGCCGTCGCGAAGGAGCTCAACGAACGCTTTGGCGCGGGGACGGCGGCTGCGGTCGCCGCCAACATCTCCAGCAAGGAGAACCTGCAGAACCTCGTCGACGAGGCCAACAGCGTCTATGGTCAGATCGACGTTCTCGTTTGCAACGCGGCATCGAATCCTTATTACGGACCACTCGCCGGCATCTCCGACGATCAGTTCAGAAAAATCCTCGACAACAATATCGTCGCCAACAACTGGCTGATCAGCATGGTCGTGCCGCAGATGATCGCGCGCAAGGATGGCTCCGTGATCATCGTGTCCTCGATCGGCGGCCTGAAAGGCTCGACCATCCTCGGCGCCTACGCGATCTCCAAGGCGGCCGACATGCAGCTCGCGCGCAATCTCGCCTGCGAGTACGGCCCGCACAACATCCGCGTCAACTGCATCGCGCCGGGCCTGATCAAGACCGACTTCGCCAAGGCGCTGTGGGATAATCCGGACAATTTGAAGGCCTCGACCGCGCGCACCCCGATGCTCCGCATCGGCATCCCCGACGAGATCGCAGGCGCCGCGGTGTTTCTGGGCTCGGCCGCAGGCAACTTCATGACGGGGCAAACGATGGTGATCGACGGCGGCGCGACGATCAGCTGATCCAATTCGTAGCCCGCATGAGCGGATGCCGAAGCTCGAAGAGCGAAGGCGGGAGCGATATGCGGGGACTCACGAGGAGCACGGGAGAACCCGGATGTCGCTGCGCTCATCCAGGCTACGGCACCCCCGTCGGAGCTACCTCATTCCACCGCCGCATACACCACGTCGCGCACCAGGGTGCGGAGATGGTCGCGCTGGCCGGGACCTTGGGCCATGAACACGCAGAACAGCTCCTCCTTC
>JBARNF010001333.1:0-6295 GCA_049802835.1 Bradyrhizobium sp. | reverse complement strand
CCACATGTCGATACAGGCAGGAGATCTCGGCGCGGCCTCCCGCGCCTCGAGCTGGCGTACACCGCTCGTCATCATCGTGTGCGGCTGCGCCATTGCGCTGCTGAGCTTCGGTCCGCGCTCGACCATCGGCTTCTTCGTGCAGCCGATGAGCCGCGAATTCGCCTGGGGACGCGACGTGTTCGGGCTGGCCATCGCCGTGCAGAACCTGCTGTGGGGTCTCGGTCAGCCGCTGGCCGGCGCGATCGCCGACCGCTTCGGCGTCATGCGCGTGATCTGGGTCGGCGCGCTGCTCTATGCCGGCGGCCTCCTGATGATGCGCTATTCGGCCACGCCATTGTCGCTGAACATCGGCGCCGGTGTGCTCGTCGGTTTTGGCCTGTCCGGCTGTTCGTTCAATCTCATTCTATCGGCCTTCAGCAAGCTGCTGCCTCCGGAGCGGCGCGGCCTCGCACTCGGTGCTGGCACGGCTGCCGGCTCGCTCGGCCAGTTCCTGTTCGCGCCGTTCGGCGTCGCGCTGATCGATCAGTTCGGCTGGCAGAGCGCGCTGATGGTGTTCGCAACGTTGATGCTGTTCATCTTGCCGCTGTCGCTCGCGGTCGCGACGCCCCCGGCTGCCGAGGCCAAGCCGTCCGAGACCGAGCAGCAGTCGTTCACGACGGCGCTGATGGAAGCCTTCGGCCACCGCTCCTACGTGCTGCTGGTGCTCGGCTTCTTCACCTGCGGCTTCCAACTCGCCTTCATCACCGTGCATCTGCCGGCATTCCTGGTCGACCGCGGCCTGTCGGCCCAGACCGGCGGCTGGGTGATCGCAGCGATCGGGCTGTTCAACATCATCGGCTCGCTCAGCGTCGGCTGGCTGCAGAGCCGGCTGCCGAAGCGCTACATCCTGTCGTTCATCTACTTCACCCGCGCGCTGGCAACGCTCGCCTTCATCTCGTTTCCGGTCACGGCGGCTTCCGCGATCGCCTTCGGCGCGGTGTCCGGGCTCGCCTGGCTCTCCACCGTGCCGCCGACCTCGTCGCTGGTCGCGATCATGTTCGGCACACGCTGGCTCGCCACGCTGTACGGCTTCGCCTTCGTCAGCCATCAGGTCGGCGGCTTCCTCGGCGTCTGGCTGGGCGGCATCGTGTTCGAGCGCTATGGCTCGTATACGCCGATCTGGTGGCTCTCGATCCTGTTCGGCGTGCTCTCGGCGCTGATCAACCTGCCGATCGTCGAGAAGCCGGTCGCGCGCGCCGTTCCCGCGACCTGAGTTGCGCGGCCGAGGCGATCGGCTAAACATGGTCCGAAACGAACAGAGCGCGGGGAGTGTCGCGGTGGGAACGTTCAAGGCGATCCGGATCGACAAGGCCGACAAGGGGACCACGGCGACGCTGACGCAGTTCGACGAGGCCGAACTGATGGACGGCGACGTCACCGTCAGGGTCGAATGGTCGACGCTGAACTACAAGGACGGTCTGGCCTTGACCGGCAAGGCGCCGGTCGTCCGGCGCTTCCCGATGATCGCCGGCATCGATTTCGCCGGCACGGTCGAGCAGTCCAGCCATCCCGCCTGGAAGCCGGGCGATGCCGTCATCTGCACCGGCTGGGGCATGGGCGAGACCCATCTCGGGGCCTATGCCGAGAAGGCGCGGGTCAAGGGTGACTGGCTGGTTGGCCTGCCGCAGGGCCTGTCGGCCCGCGACGCCATGGCGATCGGCACCGCCGGGTTCACGGCCATGCTCGCGGTTCTCGCTTTGGAAAAGCACGGTCTGGTGCCGGCGAGCGGTCCGGTGGTGGTCACCGGAGCCGCGGGCGGCGTCGGTTCGGTCGCGACGGCCGTGCTCGCCAGGCTCGGCTACCACGTGATCGCCTCGACCGGACGCGCGACCGAGGCCGACTATCTTAAATCGCTCGGGGCCGCCGAGGTGATCGACCGCAACGAACTGTCCGGGCCGGCCAAGCCGCTCGCCAGGGAGCGCTGGGCAGGGGGCATCGACAGCGTCGGTTCCAACACGCTCGCCAACCTGCTCTCGATGACGAAATATGGTGGCGCGGTCGCGGCCTGCGGCTTGGCTGCCGGTATGGATTTGCCGTCGTCGGTCGCCCCGTTCATTTTGCGCGGCGTGTGCCTTCTCGGCATCGATTCGGTGATGTGCCCGCTGCCGGCCCGCAAGATTGCCTGGGCCCGGCTGGCGGCCGATCTGGACCGTTCAAAACTGGCTGAAATCACGCACGAAATCGCCTTGGATCAGGTGGCGGCCTTCGGCCCGCAGATTTTGGCCGGGCAGGTCCGGGGACGAACGGTGGTAAGAATATCCTGAGGATGTTCAGACTTTTCAAACCAAGCTGCTCCATTGTTGCCATGGTTGGTATGGTAAGCATGGGGTAAAGATACCGCCTTACCCGCTGCGTGGGGTTAAGTGGGAGTTTGAGCATGCTCGCGCGTTTGTTGCTGGGAACCGTGACCGTCGGCGCCCTCGCCGTTCCTGCGGTGGCAGGATCGATGACGGCCGATGAGGCGCGCAAATTCGTGGCCGGCAAGGTGTTCGCCTTCACCTGCGTCGACGGCACGCGTGGGGCGGGCCGCGTTCTCGACGACATGGGCGCCGCCGGTGCCGTGCAGTTCTCCGGGTCCGGCCCGGTTCGTCAGATCCGGCTGCCTGGCAACACGCTGCAGATCCGCGGCCAGAACGTCTGCGCGGCGATCAAGGGCATGCCGTTCGAGCCGTGCTTCAACCTGGACAAGAAGGACGATCGCAGCTTCCGCGGCTCGGTCTCGGGGCTCGGCAGCTTTGCCTATTGCGACTTCCAGCATCAGGGTGGTGCCACCATGCTGATGGCGCGTGCCGTGGCCCGGCCTCACGCATCCCGTGCACCGCGCGCAGCTGGCCCTGTGGCGGACACCTCGCATACCGAGGTTGCCGCACGGGTGGAGACGCCGCACGTGGAGCGGAGCAAAGTGGAACCCGTGAAGGCGGAGCCCGCGAAGGCGGAGAGTGCCAAGCCTGAGAGCGTCAAGCCTGAAAACACCAAGTCTGAAAACACCAAGGCGGAGGCCGCACCGGAACTCCGCCGCTCGACCGATTAGTTATTAGTTCACGATCATTTAAAAACGGCCTCCGATTAACATACAGCAACATTTCAGACCTGACCGCACGCTAGCGGTCATTGCGCCGTAGTCGTACGGTTGCTCAAATTCATGCCTCGGTAGCGACTCGCGATACAGGGTGCGACCGGGGGGGTGGCCCACGAGAAAGGGTCGGTAATGTCTTTGTATTTCTTCCGTATCAGCCAGGGCCGCTATTCTGGCGCTGCTGATCAGCCTTACGAATTTGCCAACCGGGAATCGGCCTGGAATGAGCTGACAGCGGTCTGCTCCGACCTGATCGGCGGCATCTCGCGCACGCTGCAGCAGGAGGCGGAGTGGCAGATGGAACTGCTCGACGAGGCCAAGCAGCCGGTGTTCCGGATTCGCCTGGTGTCGGAATCGGTTGGCTGAGGTGTTTCGATCGCGTGCGGCCTGCAGTGTCCGGCCGCTTCGCAACCGGGGTTGCCGTCGAGCGGCGGTTCGACGCCGCCGGTTGTAGCTCGGGTGATGGCCGAGGGTGGGACATCGAATGACGGACGCGGGCGTCAGCGCCCTGTCTCACCGGCCTCGTCGCCATCCACTCCGCGTCCGCCGTGTCACCGATAGCCCGCATCGCAGATCGAGCGTCGTGCGCTCTCCACCGGCATTACAGGGGGCGCTGAAGTCACTGCATCAATTCGTCCTGACACCGATGGCGATCGCGGACCCGGTCGGTGTGGCCACAGCTGGTCCTTGCTGCGTCCTCGGCGTTCTCTCGCGCAAGTTGCATGTCTTGGTAGTAATTCGGAGCTAAAATGGCTCACAGGTAGATCAGTGTGGGTAGACCAGTGGAATCGGCGTAATCGATCCTTCCGATGTTCTCTCCTCTCAGGGAGGACAGATCCTAACAACTCCGCGGGCTCAGGATACCGTGGCGCCGTGACCGGCCCCACGCCGCGTTGCATTTGCCGTATTAGTACGGGGTTCCACTTTAACTGATGTTTGGCTTGTTTTTCCCAAAATGGTTCCATTCGGGGAACGGGCTTTCCGCGCGCCCCGATCGAAGCACTGCGCAACGTCGCGCACATACGGATCAGTTGCCGTCGTAAGCGTTGGCAGTCAGCGGCCACAACCGCGCAGCCTCTGGGGTTACCCGTGTCCAAGCTCTCCATCCGTACCAAGATCATCTCGGTCATCGCCTTCATGCTGGTGACCATGTCCGGGCTCGGCGTTCTCGCCGTGACCAGCATGCAGTCGATCAACGCCGGCACCACCGACATCGCGACCAACTGGCTGCCGAGCGTGCGCACGATCGGCGAGCTGCGTGCCGACATCAACCTGTTGCGCATCGCATTGCGCGCGCACGTGATGGCGGAAACGACCGAAGCCAAGCAGGCTGCGGACAAGCGCGTGACCGGCATCCTCGAGACGATCGACAAGGACCGCAAGACCTACGAGCCGATGATCACGTCGGCCGAAGAACGCACGATCTACAACAACTGGGTGCAGGGCTGGAACAAGTATGTCGTCGTCGTGAAGCAGGTGATGGAGGAATCGAACAAGAGCGTCGGACGGCATCCCCGCGAGGCCACTGATCTGCTCGAAAAGTCGGCTGCGACCATCGCACGCGAGGCCGACAAATACTTCATCCAGGACATCGAGCTCAACAACAAGGGTGCGGCACAGGCCACGCAGGACGCCGCAGCCAGCTACGCCCGCGCCTTCTGGATGGTGCTGGGCATCATCGCCGCTGCCGTCCTGGCCGGCATCGTGGTCGGCTTCTATCTGGTGCAGAGCGTGTCGCAGGGCATCGCCTCGATCATCAAGCCGATGCAGAAGCTGGCGGATGGCGACCTGACGGCCGAGGTCATGCATCGTGGTGAGCCTACGGAGATCGGCGCCATGGCCGACACGCTGCAGGTGTTCAAGGAAGCGCTGATCGCCAAGAAGGAAGCCGACGAGCTCGCCGCCCACGATGCCGAGGCCAAGATCGAGCGCGGCCGCCGCGTCGACAGCATCACGCGCCAGTTCGAGGCGACCATCGGGGAGATCGTGCAGACCGTCTCTTCCGCGTCGACCGAGCTCGAGCATTCCGCCGGCGCGCTGTCGTCCACGGCCACCCGCTCGCAGGAAATCTCCACCATGGTCGCGGCCGCCTCGGAAGAGGCGTCCACCAACGTGCAGTCGGTCGCCTCGGCCACCGAGGAGCTGTCGTCCTCGATCACCGAGATCAGCCGCCAGGTGCAGGAATCGGCCCGCATGGCCAACGAAGCGGTTGAGCAGACGCGGCTCACCAATGATCGCGTCGGCGAGCTGACCAAGGCCGCCGCACGCATTGGCGACGTGGTCGAGCTGATCAACACGATTGCCGGCCAGACCAACCTGCTGGCGCTGAATGCCACCATCGAAGCGGCGAGAGCCGGCGAGGCCGGCCGCGGCTTCGCGGTCGTGGCATCCGAGGTCAAGGCACTGGCCGAGCAGACGGCCAAGGCGACCGACGAGATCGGCCAGCAGGTCTCCGGCATCCAGGCCGCGACCCAGGACTCGGTCGGTGCCATCAAGGCGATCTCGACCACGATCGAGAAGCTGTCGGAAATCTCGTCGGCGATTGCGGCTGCGGTCGAAGAGCAGGGCGCGGCAACCCAGGAGATCTCGCGCAACGTTCAGCAGGCGTCGCAGGGCACCCAGCAGGTTTCCGTCAATGTCGTCGACGTCCAGCGCGGGGCGACCGAGACCGGGACGGCCTCCACGCACGTTCTGTCGGCTGCGCAATCGCTCGCCTCGGACAGCGACCGGCTGAAGCGCGAAGTGGCGCAGTTCCTCGAATCGGTCCGCGCGGCGTAACCAAGCCTCGCGCGCAGCGTACCCAAGGCGCTACGCCGCCGGCACCGCCGGTGGCGCCTGTTGCTGCCTTCGGAACAGGACCTTCTGGTAGAGCCAGCCGATCGCGACCAGCACCAGGCCGAGGCCGATGAACGACAGCGCGCGCCAGACGCCGGTCAGCGCCGACATGTCGACCAGGAAGGCCTTCAGGATCGTCAGCGCGATCACGATCGCCGAAGCCAGGCGGGCGCGCTGCGACTGCACGACGACGCCGATCCCGAGCAGCACCACGCCCAGCCCGAGCCAGGCGATCGAATAGGTGTATTGCTCGGCGGCGCTGGTCGATCCCGCCATCAGGTCGGGGCCGTGATAGAGCCGGCGGATCTCCAGGCTCACGTAAGCCAGCGCCAGGATCAGCGCGCC
>JBARNF010001332.1:0-3080 GCA_049802835.1 Bradyrhizobium sp. | reverse complement strand
TATCACTGGCAGCACGAACCCTGCTGGTATGCGGTTCGCGCCGGGAAAACGGGCCATTGGAGCGGCGATCGCAGCCAGACCACGGTTTGGCCGATTGCGCACCTGAAGTCGGACACCGGCCACGGGACCCAAAAGCCGGTCGGGTGCATGAAGCGACCGATCGAGAACAACTCCTCGCCGGGTCAGGCGGTGTATGACCCCTTCGTGGGCTCGGGCACCACCATCATCGCGGCCGAGATGACCGGGCGGGCTTGCCATGCCATCGAGCTCGACCCCGCCTATGTGGATGTGGCGGTGCGCCGCTGGGAGGCCTTCACGGGCGCTCAGGCGGTCCGGGCGGCCGATACGCAGCCCTTTGCGGATATCCGCGCTACGCGCCCCCACAGGGCCGCGTAGGGCTATTGTGGTCCGCCCGTGCAGTCCCGCCGCATGTCCTTCGCCGAAGCGGTGATCAACACGGGGGTGGGCTACCTCCTGGCGGTTGGCACCCAGCTGGCGATCTTCCCGCTGTTTGCGCTGCCGGCCCGCCTCAATGACGCAATGGCGATGGGGGTGGTGTTCACGTTCGTGTCGGTCGGGCGTTCTTACGCGCTGCGGCGCCTGTTCGAGAGATGGCGCCATGAGGGGGCGTAGACCCACACCGACGCATCTCAAGCTGGTACGCGGCAATCCCGGCAAGCGGCGGCTCAACGATGCGGAGCCGGCGCCTCAGCGCGTCATGCCAAGTCCGCCGCCCGAGTTATGTGCCGATGCCCGTCTCGAATGGGAGCGCGTTGCCGGCGAGCTGCATCGGATCGGCGTGCTGTCCGGCATCGATCGAGGGGCCCTGGCGGCATACTGCCAAGCCTACGGCCGCTGGGTGGTGGCCGAGCGTGCTATCGCCAAAATGGCCGAACGCGACCATCTCACCGAAGGGCTGATGATCAAGACCACCAACGGCAATGCCGTCCAGAATCCGCTCGTCGGCACCGCCAACAAAGCGATGGCCGATCTGGTGCGTTATGCGGCGGAGTTCGGCATGACGCCGAGCGCACGCAGCCGCATCAGCAGCCAGACCGGCGAATCCGATGAGCCCGAAGGGTTCGCCCAGTTCGGTTGATCCCATGGCCAAGCGAACGCCCCCGCACCCACATGTCGCCGGCGCGCTCGCGTATGCCGAGGCGGTTGCTTCCGGCGAGCTACCGGCATGTTTGTATGTCCGTCAGGCGTGCGAGCGCCAGCTGCGGGACCTCAGCCGAGCCAAGTGGCGCTTTTGTTTCGATTCTGAGGCAGCGGAGCGGATCTGCCGGTTCGCCGAACTGCTGCCGCATATCAAGGGTCCCAAGGCAGGCGAACGCATCCGGCTTGCTCCTTGGCAGACCTTCGTCCTCACAACGGCATTTGGATGGGTGAATGTCCATTCCGGCGGCCGGCGCTTCCGGCGCGTCTACATCGAGGTCCCACGCGGCAACGGCAAAACCACGATGTCGGATGCGCCAGCCCTCTACATGCTGGCTGCGGACAGTGAAGGGGGCGCTGAGGTCTACAGCGCGGCACGAACGCGCGACCAGGCCAAGATCGCGTTCTGGACCGCCCAGCAGATGGCGCGCAGATCCCCGGACTTCCTGAAGAGCCTTGGCGTCGAGGTGCTGGCGCATCGGATCGTGCAGGCCCGCTCTGCAAGCTATTACGAGGCGGTCTCGGCCGACGCCGACAGCCTGGAAGGGAAGAACGTCCACTTCGGTCTGATCGACGAGTTCCATGCGCATCGAAGCCGCGATGTCTACGACGCGATCGAGACCGGCGCCGGCAAACGCCACCAATCGATGCTGTGGGCGATCACGACGGCGGGTTCCGACAAGACCGGCGTCTGTTACGAGCAGCGGGCCTATCTCATCAATATCCTGAAGAGCACGGTAACGGACGAGAACTACTTCGGGATCATCTACACGATCGACGACGGCGACGATTGGACCGCCGAGGAGACCTGGCGCAAGGCCAACCCGAACTACGGCATCTCGGTAGAACCGGAGCACATCGCCCTGCAGTGCCGCAAGGCGGTGCAGTCGCCGGCCTCACAGGCGTCGTTCCTCACCAAGCACCTCAATGTATGGATTCAGACCGATCAAGCACTGTTTGACATGCGGGCCTGGAGCCGGTGCGCAGATCCACGGCTGGTATTGGCTCTGTTCGAAGGCAAGCCCTGCACCATCGCGGTGGATCTCGCTTCAAAGACCGACATGGCCGCAATGGTGCTGCTGTTCGAGCGGGATGGCGTCCTTATTCCGTTTGGCAGGTTCTATCTGCCGGAAGCAGCTGTCGATGAGACCCGCAATGCCTCCTACCGCGGCTGGGCGCTGCAGAAGCGGCTGACGCTCACGCCTGGCGACGTGATCGACTTCGGACAAATTGAGGCCGATCTGCTGGAGTTCTCGCAACGCTTTCAGGTCCGCGAAATCGCTTACGATCCATGGCAGGCGACGCAGCTCGCAACCCGTCTCGCCCAGCAAGGCGCCAAGATCGTTGAATTCCGGCAGACGGTGGCGAACTTCTCCGAGCCCACCAAAGAGCTCGATGCGCTCATGCGCGCTGGCAAGATCGCGCATGACGGCGACCCGGTACTCGCCTGGATGATTGGCAACGTGGTCGGGCACTATGATGCAAAGGAGAACGTCTATCCGCGCAAGGAGCGTCATGAGAATAAGATCGACGGAGCGATCGCGCTCATCATGGCGGTCGGGCGCCATATGGTCGTCAAGCCGCCGCTGGATATCGACGAGTGGCTGAAAAATCCAATTTTCGTGTGAACCGAGCCTGACTCTTCGCGCCTCTGAGCTGCAGGGCTGCCGAGAACAGCGCCAACCAGCATCGCGGCGTCCCACATGGCGGTGTGCGTCATTGGGGAGCTTGCGGGGAGGTTGCGCCTTTTAGCACCTCTCTAATCGGATCACCTGGACGATAAGCATGATAGACATGTGGTCTGCCTTGCGGACGGCGTTACCGGACGCTGAACCCGGTGGCGGCTGCCACTATACTCAAGTCGAGCGCCGGATCGTGCAGCCGGCTCTCTATGACAGGCCGCACGCGGGCCAGTCGCAATG
>JBARNF010001331.1:0-2104 GCA_049802835.1 Bradyrhizobium sp. | reverse complement strand
GCGCGAGGCCTCGGTGCCGGTCACCGGGACCAATATGTCGAACCTCGCCTGCCGCGGGCGCTTGCGGTGCGCCCCGCGCGCATCGACGATGGCGAGCGGGCCGTCGAAGCCGCGCGCCAGCCGGTTCACCTGCTCGTCGAACTCGCCGTTCTCCGCGGTCTCGGCGATGCCGATCATCAGCAGATCGTAGCCCTTGCGCGCCTCGCCCCTGACCGCCTGTTCGGCCGGCTTGTCCTGGTGGCGCGTGGTCACCTCGACGCTCGTCGGCTCCTTGTCCGCCTCGTGCTCGGATGTCTGCGCCGTTTCCGCCCCCTCCCTGACCGCCCGCTCCCCGCTCCGGGCCGCGTTCGGCCCCGCGTCCGGCGCCGACAACGATTTGAGCTCCAGCACCGTCGTCGGCATGCTGCGCAGGCCGGCGATCAGGCCGGCCAGCCGCGCGGCGAATTTTCCGTTGGGGCTGTCGTCGACCGCGAGGAGCAGCCGCTCCAGATTGGTGACGAAGCCGCGCGCCTCGAACTCCTCCTTCTCCAGCCGCGCCCGCTCCTCCTCGCCCAGCGGCAGCCGCGCGAGCGCCCAGCGCAAGGTCGGCGGCATCGCCGTGGTGGTGACCACCGCCATGGCGACGATCACCGTGAACAGGTCCTGGCTGAGCATGCCGAGCGACAGGCCGATCGAGGCGACGATCACCTCGGTCGAGCCGCGCGCATTCATGCCGCAGGCGAGCGCCAGCGATTCGGCGAAGGAGAGGCCACCGATCTTGCCGCCGACGAACGCGCCCAGGAACTTGCCGATGCTGGCGATGGCGATGACGGCCAGCATCAGCCAGAGGAGCGCGAGATTCGTCAGCACGGTGAGATCGGTGCCGAGCCCGGCCATGCCGAAGAACACCGGCGCGAACAGCGCGGTGATGAGTCCACGTAGTTGCTCGTCGATATGGCGCGTGAGGATGGGCGACTCGCCGACGAGGACGCCGGCCACGAAGGCGCCGAGCACCGAGTGCACGCCGATCAAATGCGTCGTGAGCGCCATCACCCCCATGATCACCAGGATCATGGTGATCACCGGAACCTCGCTGATGAAGGTGTCGTTGGTCCAGCGGATCAGGCGAAACACGATCCGGCGGCCGATGGTGTAGCTGAAGACGAGGAAAGCCAGCGTCCCGATGACGCTCTGCGCGACGCTCATGGCGTCGATCGCGCCGTGCTGGGCGAGGCTGAAGGTGATGGCGATGATGATCCAGCCGATGGTGTCGTCGATGATCGCCGAGGCGACGATGATCTGGCCGAGATTGCGGCGCATGAAGCCCATGTCGCGCACCACCAGGGCGACGATCTTGACCGAGGAGATCGACAGCGCCGTGCCGAGGAACAGCGACGTGATCAGCCGGTGCTCCGGACTGGGCAGCAGATTGTCCGGGAGGAACTGGCCGAGCGCGAAGCCGCAGGAGAACGGCAGGGCGATTCCCGCAACCGAGATGCCGAGCGCGGCGCTGCGCACCTTGCGCACCAGAGCGAGGTCGGTCTCCATGCCGGTGAGCAGCAGCAGCATGAGAATGCCGAGCTGCGACACCGCGTCGATCATCGCCTTCTGTTCCGGCTGCGGCGGAAACAGCGTATGCTGCGCCTGCGGCCAGATCGCCCCGAGCACCGAGGGACCGAGCAGGATGCCGGCGATCAACTGGCCGATCACCGCGGGCTGGCCGATCCGCAGCATCGCCTCGCCGAGCAGGCGGCCGACCAGCAGCAGGACGACGATCTGGGCGATGAAGACGACCTCGGACGGGCCGGACTGGCCGGCCGGCGCCGCCCAGGCGGAGGTCGTGGCGCAGATCAGGGCGAGCGCGCAGACGGCCAGGCCGACCGCGCGATTCGACAGGGGCGAGATGGGTCCGCCGGCGCGGATCGGGTGGGTCATAACAACTTGTAAGAACACGACGATGTGCGTTTTGGTTCCGGCCCGAATTGGCTAGCCTGCATCGCTCCCGCTCTTTCGAGGATCGCGCGCGCATGAGCACGGCGTACGAGGACGGACTGAAGGCCAATGTCGACGCGATGATCGACGCCTGCACGCGGTGCGGGAAATGCGTCGAGGTCTGTCCGATCAC
>JBARNF010001330.1:0-4174 GCA_049802835.1 Bradyrhizobium sp. | reverse complement strand
ACCCCGTCGCGCTCAGCGGTGGCCGCGCAGAACGAGGCGCCCGAACGCCAGGCGTCGCCGGCAGCCGCCGCGACCGCTGCGGACGATCCGCCCGCGGCAGATCCGACTGCGGCTCCGGGGCCGACGGAAGGGGCGAAGGTTCGCCTGCCTGACATCGTGATGATACCCGGTGGAACGTTCGCGATGGGCGGCGTGGAGAGCTCCGAGCTTCCGGTCCATCGCGTCACGATCAGACCGTTTGCGCTCGGCAAATACCCGGTCACGGTTGGTGAGTGGAAGGAGTGCGTGGCCGACAAGGCGTGCGCCGACGTGGCGACCGGTGCGGACGACAACCCGGTCACGAATGTCAGCTACGACGATACCAGGGACTACCTGGCGTGGCTCTCGAAGGTCGTCGGCAAGCCGTTTCGGCTTCCGACCGAGGCCGAATGGGAATATGCCGCGCGCGGTGGTGCGACCACGAAATTCTGGTGGGGCGACCAGATGCGCCCCGGCATGGCCAATTGCAGCGGATGTAACGACACCGGCGAGCCCGTCCGACTTGTGAAGGTCGGGAGCTTTCAGGCCAATCCCTTTGGCCTGTTCGACATGGGCGGCTGCGTCGACCAGTGGGTCGCAGACATCTGGCACAAGAATTATCAGGGCGCGCCGTCCGATGGCTCGGCGTGGATTGACGAGCAAAGCTTTGTCCGCGTCATTCGCTCGGGATCGTGGAAGAACGATGCGAGTTACGTGCGCAGCGGCAGCCGCGACCGCTACGATGCGCGCGTCAGGTATCCGACGCATGGATTCCGCGTTGCTCTTTCGCTGTAGTGTGGCCTAATTGAAGTTCATTTTTGTGAGTTGGAAAGTTATGAGTGGTGGGAAATCTGCGCGTCCAGCGCGGCTGTTCGATCGGGAGTCCTTGCGACGACTTTGTATGATGCGGGTCTCGACGCGTGGACCGGTCGTGGTGGCCGCCGCGCTGATGCTGTTGCCGGGCCTTGCATGGGGACAGGGGAGGATGGCTCCCAAGGACGCTTACCTTTATTTCGTCTCGCCGTCCGATGGCGACACCGTAAAGGGCGCATTTCGGTGCCGCTTCGGCCTCCGCAATATGGGTGTGACGCATGCCGGCGACAGCTTCGGCAACAGTGGTCATCATCATCTCCTGATCGACGCCGATGAGCCGATCAGTCCGGGCGAGCCGATCCCGCAGGACAGGAAGCACCTGCACTATGGTGCGGGTGAGACCGAAGCTCTGGTCGAATTGCCCCCCGGCAAGCATACGCTGCAGCTCGTGCTGGGCGACGGCATGCACTTCAACTTCGACCCGCCGCTGGTGTCGAGGAAGATCACGATCACCGTCAGCAATGCCTCCGAACGACGCGGGCGGACTCTCGCGCACGCCCACCGGCGGACCGGGCATGTTGCCGTGCGCACCGCGCGATCGGTGGCGCAACCGCCTGCCGCTGATACGCCACCACCTGATCCGTCGAAGTCCGCAGGGGCCGTCGATTTCATCAGAAACCAGATTTTCGGTACGAAATGAGCGCCCGACTACAGTGCATCAAGCAACGGCGTCCGAGCGAGCTTTGGGGTAGGGAACGATATGTCGAGGCTCTCGGCAGCGGCACGCGCAGCTCATCTGGCTCCGCTTGATCCTCGAAGGCACGTGATTTCGGGCGGCACTATAGGGGCCGGCAAATAAACTCTCCCGATCCTTGGCATCAGGCCACGGCTTTCTTCTTCGGCTTGGCTCGGGCTGGCTCTGCTACAAGTCGGATTCCCATCGCCCCGATGATGACCCGCAGGATGGTTGCGCCGGCACACGGGCAGCACCTTACAAGCACGGGTGTCAGAACAGCCCGAACGGGCGCCTCAGCGAGGAGTGTGGAGGAATGCTTCGGACTGAGACTTGGCGACCTTGCTGATTTCCGCAGCCAGCTCGACGACCATCGGCGAACGGGATTGCCAGATGGGATGCAGGAAGCCGTATGGGAGCGGGAAGGCCGGACGAAATGGCCGGAGAACCAGATCCGGCACACCGCTGGAGCGGGCGACGAAGGGGTCGGACAGGCAACATCCGAGGCCTCTCCCGGTGAGCTGACAGGCGATCACGCCATTGGTGGCTTCAAATCGTACTTTGAGCGGCTTGCGGGCCTCACGGCTCAGGCGTTCGAGATGTTGCCGCAGGATCGAGCGCGGATGCGTGACGATGACGTTCCCGGCGACGAACTGATCGAAGGTCACCATCTGCTGTGCCGCGAACGGATGATCCGGACGCATCGCGACCATGGCTTCGACACGCAGGAACTCCTCGGTTTCGAAAGCCGCATGCGAGAGCGGCAGGATGGTGATGCCGAGATCGAAGGTTTCCTGGCCGACCCACGTCTCGATATCCAGGCGCACCCGGGATTCAATCGAAGCCGTAAAGTTCGGAGAGCGCTTGGCCACGGTGGCCACGGCATCGGCAACCATGGCGTGAGCGATGAAGGGGGCGGTGAGAATCCGCAGATGATTGCGCGTTCCGCGGCTCATCTGCACCGCAAAACGTTGTAATCCATCGTGGCCAAGTAGAACGCGCTCCGCATGGGCGTAGAACTCCCGTCCCTCCCGCGTCAGCGTCAAAGGACGGCTGTCGCGTCCGAACAGAGGAAAGCCCACCTCTTTCTCCAGAGCGCTGAGCAGCCGCCCGACCTGGGGCTGCGTGCGTCCCAGCCGCTCGGCTGCCCGCGACACGGACCCTGTCTCCACGAAGGCCCGAAGGGCTTCCAAACCACGTTGATTGGGCAATTTCGGCTCCTGAATGCGTTTTTCGCATGTAATATGACATATTACGTATTTGACGCATGAAATTTGCAATGTTTCTTTGCAGCTCGAGTGGAAGCCCAAATGATGGGCATGTGAGAGCCGCAATGACCGCGTGTGCCGAAACCGATCGCGCCTGGGAGATGGCCCCGGGCGACTACGTCGAGCGTCGACCGGTGACGTTCCGCTTGGCGGAGCCGACCTCGTGCTACGTCACCATGCGCGATGGTTGCCGCATTGCCGTGGACGTCTATTTGCCCGAGGCCATCGATGCTGCGGCATCCGACACGTCGTTCGCGACGATTGCGCTGTTCACCCCTTATTATCGTCGCTTCAAGCTGCGGCCGGGCGGGAGCGGCGAGGTCAATCCCAACACCGGCAAGTTCCGCGATTTCTTCGTGCCACGCGGTTATGCGGTGGTGGTGGTCGATGTCCGCGGAACCGGCGCCAGCTTCGGCACCCGCGACAGCTTCCGCTCGCCCAAGGAGCGCGAGGACAGTCGCGAGATTGCCGATTGGATCGTGGCCCAGCCCTGGTCCAACGGCAGAATTGGCGCCACCGGCGTTTCCTATCTCGGCGCGGCGTCGGACTTCCTGGCCAGTACCGGTCATCCGGCCGTCAAGGCCATCGCGCCGCTGTTTTCAGTGTGGGACACCTACACCGACAACTACTTCCCAGGCGGCCTCCAGGTCACGTCGCTGACGCAGATCTATGACGAGCTGCTCATCGGCCTGGATCATGACCGGCGCGACGTGCTCCAGAAGTTCTCCTACTACAGCAACCCCGATTTCGAGGGCCCGCAGCCGGTCGATGCGGATACCGACGGCGTTCTGGTGCAGGAAGCCGTAACGGAGCATCTGGCGAACTTCCGCCAGACCGATTTCATGGCGGAGTTCAAATTCCGCGAAGAAGCGCTTGTCTACGATCCCGGCTTCAGCTCCGCCTCGTTCAGCCCTTACGCGCTGTCTGCGGGCGTGCGGCGCGATGTGGCCATTCTGTCGGTCTCCGGCTGGTGCGACGGGGCCGGCTACATGAATGGCGCGATCTCGCGCTTTCTGACCATGAAGGACAATCCGCGCCACCTCCTGCTCGGCCCCTGGGACCATGGGGCGCGCATCGACATCTCGCCCTGGCGGACCTCCGAGGTGGTAGATTTCCCGTTTCTCGGCGAAGTCTTGCGTTTCTTCGATACCTATCTTCTGGGATGGGACACCGGCCTCGAGGACGAGGCCCCGATCCACTATTTTTCCCTGCATGCGCAGGCATGGCGAGCATCTGCCGCCTGGCCGCCGGTTGAAGCACGGCAGACACTGTTCTTCACGTCCGGCCACGGGCTCGGCGAGACCGGCACCCATTGCGGCGCGGAGTCCTACAAGGTCGACTT
>JBARNF010001329.1:0-1647 GCA_049802835.1 Bradyrhizobium sp. | reverse complement strand
CCATCGTGCTGGTGGCGGTGGCGCTGTCGCCCTGGCCGCTCGGCTATTTCAGCGCGATCTACGGCGTCACCTCGCTCGCACTCGGCGCCGTCATGCTGTGGCTCGCGATCGACGTCTATCGCCTGCGTGAAGGCGTTGCCGCCGCGCGCGCCACGCGAAAGCTGTTTGCCTTCTCGATCCTTTATCTGTTTGCGCTGTTTGCCGTCCTCCTCGCCGAGGTCGTGTTCCGCGCCATTGCACCTTTGGTCCGGTAGGGGGCGCATGGCGAGGCAATGGACGAGCAAGGCAAGCCAGAAGGGATCGTCCTCACCGAGGCGCAGAAGCGCAGCCGCCGGCAGCGCTCGATTGCCACTGCGCTCGCGCTCGGCGTGCTCGTCGCCCTGTTCTTCGCCGTCACCCTGGTCAAGGGGCCGGCCGTTCTCATCCGGCCGATGTGAGTGACATGAACCGCGAACCCACCCGGCAACCGTCCCGCAAGCCGCGCCTGACCCGCGATGCGCTGGTGGCGTCGATCTGCGGCTTCGTGGTGGTGCTGATGGTCGGCGCGTCCTACGCCGCCGTGCCGTTCTACAACTGGTTCTGCCGCGTCACCGGCTTCAACGGCACCACGCAGGTCGCGACGTCTGCGCCGTCGTCCGGCCCGCTGGCGCGCAAGATCGCGGTGCGCTTCGACGCCAATGTCGGGCCTGGCTTGCCCTGGAAGTTCGAGCCGGAGCAGACCGAGATCGAGATCCCGATCGGGCAGGTCACGACTATCTTCTACACCGTCACCAACCAGTCGGCGCGCACCACCTACGGCCAGGCGGCCTACAACGTCGCGCCGCTGACGGTCGGGGCCTATTTCCAGAAGATCAACTGCTTCTGCTTCACCGAGCAGACCATGGCACCGGGCGAAAAGCGCGAGATGCCGGTCGTGTTCTATGTCGATCCCGCGCTCGCGGCAGATAGCGAGAACGACGGGCTCAACACCATCACGCTGTCCTACACCTTCTATCCCGTGCGCGATCCCTCTCCGAAGCCGCTTGCGGCCGGCGAGGGCGACAGGCGCAAGGGCAACCTTTGACGTTTTTGACTGGGGAGACCGCAATGGCCGCACAAGCCAAGCATCACGACTACCACCTCGTCGATCCGAGCCCGTGGCCGGCCGTCGGCGCGACCTCGGCCTTCATCATGGCCGTCGGCGCGATCCTCTGGATGCACCACATGACCGCGGCCGCGCCGATCGTGTTCGGCGTCGGCACCGTGGGCGTGCTCTACACCATGGCGAGCTGGTGGGCCGACGTGATCAGGGAAGCCCAGTTCAAGGGCGACCACACCCGCGTCGTGCAGATCAGCCACCGCTACGGCATGATCCTGTTCATCGCTTCCGAAGTGATGTTCTTCGTCGCCTGGTTCTGGGCCTTCTTCAACTCCTCGCTGTTTCCGGGAGATCCCGTCCACGCCACCCGCGAGGCGCTGTTCGGCGGGGTGTGGCCGCCCAAGGGCATCGAGACCTTCGATCCCTGGCATCTGCCGCTGTTGAACACGCTGATCCTCTTGACCTCCGGCACCACGGTGACCTGGGCGCATCACGCGCTGCTCGAGAACGATCGCCAGGGCTTGAAATACGGCCTGATCCTCACCATCCACTTGGGCGCGACCTTCACC
>JBARNF010001328.1:0-1670 GCA_049802835.1 Bradyrhizobium sp. | reverse complement strand
ACGAGCAGGCAGGCGGCGTAGTTCAATTCGGGGGGAGCGAGCCGGGCGATCTCGTCCCGCGCGGCCTCGGTGATCGCGCGGCAGACCCGGCGCGCGAACGGGCGCAGCCAGGGATCGCCGTCGGCCTGGCTCAAGCTGATCAGCATGGCGGTCGACCGCCCGCCTCCCCTCCATGCGATCACGCAGGCGGTGCCGCGCCGGTAGCGCAGGTGACGGCCGACCGAGCCGAGGTGCTCCGCCGCGAGCGGGACGCAGCGGTCGATGCTCCAGTCCTTGTCGGTGAAGGCCAGCATCCATGCCGGCAGGTCTTTTGCAAATCTTTGTTTGATCAGCGGGGTCGCCAGCCGCGTCGCCATGGGGCGCTCGCCCAGTGCGTAGGAAAGCCGGAACGGGAACAGGTCGTCCGGCCCCGAAGGCGTGCCGACGGCGAGAATGCCGAGGACGGCGTTCAGCTCGGAGTCGACGTCGCGCTCCGCCACCACCTTGCCGTCGAGCGTCACGGTGATCTTGCCGGGCGGGAAGGAGAACGAGGACTCGGCGCGCGGGCCGTAGGGCGCCTTCATCTGCTTGTGCAGCTCGTCGATCTGCACGACCACATAGCCGACGGTGGTGCCGAGCGCGGCATTGAAGGAGAGCGCCGAGCGCTGAGTGCGCAGGTCGAGGACGAGTTCCGCATAGAGCGCCGCGCAAACGAGCGCGAGCCCCGCGGCGGCCAGCGTCGCGATGCGCAACACCCGCCTCGTACCTGCCGCGAGCATTCGTATCCGATACCATCATCGTGTTACCGGTGGGTGCGCCCGATCGTTCAAATTGAATGGATTTGTCGGGGAATGTTTGAAATGGCGGCCTACGCTTCGCCTGACCCGCCCTACGATCAACGATCACCTGCGGCGGGTTACGCTTCGCTAGCCCGCCCTACGATGTGTGCTCGACTCTGTTGTCGCACCAGGGGCAGAAGGCAATCGCGGATTACCGGATCGACGGGCAGCAGTCGTTTTTCCCGAATGCGGCGGCGAAGGGGATGTGAGGGGGCCGTAGATGGGCCGCTTGTGCCGCGCATATACGAGGCGTATCCTGCGGTTCACTGCTTCCCCCCGATTGAATCGACCATCCGTCGGGCCCACGCTGGCCTGATTCACAGGGTCTCCAACGTAGGAAACCGGGCTCGTGGGTATGAGCAAACGATTATTGAAAGATTCACTCGGCTGGGGACTCGCTCTTTGGCTCATTGGCTACATTCTCGGCATCATTCTCTTTTTTATCGTCCCGCTGTCGCTGATTGGCTGGATCATCACGCCGGTCGGAATCATCGTCACGTTGTGGGTCTTGTTGCAAAGAGTGAAGGCCGAAGATTTTCGATATTATTTCATTCTGGCGGTCGCGTGGACCGTGATCGCCGTCGTGCTGGATTATATCTTCATTGTTAAAGCGCTTAATCCACCAGACGGCTACTACAAACTCGACGTCTATTTGTATTATGTCTTGACTTTTACCATGCCGCTCATCGTCGGCTGGTGGAAAAAAGCAAGATCCGATGAAAGACTGGGTCGGCGAGTTTAGAGGCCATGGCAGATCGGCTTTGCAAGCTCGTAGCCCGCATTGAGCGCGCAAGTCGGCTAGAGCCGACTTGCGGTGTTCGCGACGCGCAGCTTCGCCGCGCTCCTCACCAT
>JBARNF010001327.1:0-1976 GCA_049802835.1 Bradyrhizobium sp. | reverse complement strand
GTCGCCATCAGGCCGGGCATTTCGGTTTCGGCGAGCGAGATTTCCTTGCGGCCGAATTCGGCGAGCGAGATGTCCTTGACGATGTCGTCGCCGGCGGGAGCTTTCTTTGCGGCAGCAGCGGTCATGGCGGTCCTTTTACAAAGGCGAACGTGATGATGGGTTGGCCGTGCCTATAACAGGCCGGTCGCAGGCCCGCAATGCATATATAAAGATTTCTTTATGTAAAGATCGGGTTGGTTAGCGGGCTGTCCGGCGGTTTAGTCTTCTTCGCCGAACCCGCCGGCAACGAGCTTGTAGAGCGTCTCCACCGCGGCCGCGGCGTCCTTGCCCGTGGCCTTGATGATGATGGTGATGCCTGGCCCGGCGGCCAGCATCATCAGCCCCATGATCGAGGTGCCCCCGACGGTTTCATGGCCGCGCGTCACGGTGACGGCAGCGTCAAATTGTTCGGCGGTCTGCACGAATTTGGCGGAAGCGCGGGCGTGCAAGCCCTTCTTGTTGACGATCTCCACCTCGCGCACGACGGGGGTGTCGTCCGCTGAAGCGCGTGGGCTCATTTCCCGTTGAGCACCCGGCTGGCGATGGTGCAGTACTTGCGTCCGGCCTCCTGGGCCGCCGCAACCGCATCCTGCAGCGGGCAGATCTCGCGGATCTTCGCGAGCTTGATCAGCATTGGTAGGTTGATACCGGCCAGGACTTCGACCTTGGGCTGGCTCATGACCGAAATTGCGAGATTGGACGGCGTGCCACCGAACATGTCGGTGAGGATAGCAACGCCTTCACCGCTATCCACGCGCTTGACCGCTTCGAGGATGTTCTTGCGGCACTGCTCCACGTCGTCATCGGGGCCGATCGTAATCGCCTCGATCTGACGCTGGGGCCCTACGACATGCTCCAGCGCTGAGCGGAACTCGATGGCGAGCCGCCCGTGGGTTACGAGTACGAGGCCGATCATCCCTAACTCCTCGCGGGCGCTACGTTGCGCCGCACGATAGGGGGCGTATTCACGCCCATCTGAAGCCCGGTTGCAAGGGCTTGCCTCGCTATATAAGCGCTCTGTTGCACTGCGGAAAGATGGGGCCAAAGGGGGGCTCGGAACGTGCGTTTTCGGCGGAAACGATCCTAGGCCCGGTATGGTTAATTTTTCTCGATGGGACCGAGGGCGCGGGGTAGCCCAAGTACCGGCCGCCGGTCAATCACCCGTCGGACGGGTTCGTAAACGGGCTAACACCAGAGGAAGCGCTGCCATCCCGGCTGCGACCGCAAGCCGCGGAACAGTGATCCCGGCAATATCGGCCTTGGCGGCCGCTGGCTCGGGATTCCGTCCGGCGTCCTCGGCCGCCAGATCGATGATCAGTCCGACCGCTGCCACTGGTTCAAATTCAATCCGTCTAATGCCGAGTCCATGGACTTCGATCATGCCTGCCAGGGCCGGCGCGGGGCGGACCAGCAGCCGGCCTGAATGACTTTCCACGTGAGCGCGATCGTCCGCGACGAGCCTGGCGAAGGGAAGGATGCCTTGCGAGGCCGCGGTGATGAGGTCCCATACGAGACGCGACTTGCCCGACCCGGCCGGCCCGCGGACCAGCGCAGCTCTTGCACCGACGAGAACCGCTGAAGCGTGAATTGTCGGAGCCGGCGCAGCCATCATGTTGCGGGCAGGCGCACAATGAAGCGCGCGCCGAGGACGCGCGGCTCCTCAGTGCGGCCCGCGACCGTCGTGCGGTTTTCCACTCGGATGGTGCCACCATGCGCCTCGACGATCTGCTTGGAGATCGACAGGCCCAGGCCGGAATTCTGCCCGAAGCCCTGTTCGGGACGGTCGGTGTAGAAACGCTCGAAGATCTTATCGAGCGCATCCGGACGAATTCCGGGACCGTCGTCATCGACCAGGATTTCAATCTCGACTTTCTACCGGCGGCAGGTAAGGCGCACGCTGCCGCCCGGAGGCGAGAATGACCGCGCATTGTCGATCA
>JBARNF010001326.1:0-7487 GCA_049802835.1 Bradyrhizobium sp. | reverse complement strand
TCCCTGGCTGGGTCGCTTTGTGGCGTCATATCCCTGAGGCGCTCTTTTGACTAGGAAACATAATGCCGAGGAGGATTGACAGCAAGCGCCGTTGGTGGCCTTGTATGAATTATAATTCAAAAATCCGGGGAGAAATGCCGTGAAGTCGTACAACGCGGTGTCGTGGTTGCTTGACCGCAATGTCGAGGCGGGACGTGGCGACAAGCTCGCCTACACGGACACGGTCTCCGAACTGACCTATCGCGCCCTGCAGCAGCAGACCTGCCGCGTCGCCAACATGCTGCGCCGTCTCGGCGTCCGCCGCGAGGAGCGCGTGGCGATGATCATGCTCGACACCGTGGATTTTCCTGCAGTGTTCCTCGGCGCCATGCGCGCCGGCATCGTCCCGGTGCCGCTCAACACGCTGCTGACGTCGGAGCAATATGCCTATGTGCTGGCCGACTGCCGCGCCCGCGTGCTGTTCGTCTCCGAGGCGCTGCTTCCGGCGGTGAAGGACATCGTCGGGCGGATGGCCGATCTCGATTGCGTCGTCGTCTCCGGCGCCCACGCGTTCGGGCACAAGCTGCTCACTGAGGAGCTCGCGCGCGAGAGCGATCAGTTCGACACCGTCGCGACCCATGAGGACGAGCCGGCGTTCTGGCTGTATTCGTCAGGCTCGACCGGCATGCCCAAGGGCGTGCGCCACCTGCACGGCAATCTCGCCGCGACCGCCGAGACCTATGCCAGCCAGGTGCTCGGCATCCGCGAGGACGACGTCTGCCTGTCGGCGGCAAAACTGTTCTTCGCTTATGGGCTCGGCAATGCGCTCACCTTCCCACTGTCGGTCGGCGCCACCACCATCCTCAATTCCGAGCGGCCGACGCCGGCGCTGATGTTCAAGCTGCTCAATCGCTACAACCCGACCATCTTCTACGGCGTGCCGACCTTGTTCGCGGCGATGCTGCACGACGAGTCGCTGCGTCATGAGAAGGCCGGCAGCGCCTTGCGCATCTGCACTTCGGCCGGCGAGGCGCTGCCGGAATCGGTCGGCAATGCCTGGAAGGCGCGCTGCGGCGTCGACATTCTCGACGGCGTCGGCTCGACCGAGCTGCTGCACATCTTCCTGTCGAATTCGCCCGGCGACATCAAATACGGCTCATCGGGCCGGCCGGTGCCGGGCTATCAGGTGCGGCTGGTCAATGAGGCCGGCGAGGGCGTGGCGGATGGCGAGGTCGGCGAGATGGTGGTGCATGCGCCGTCGGCCGGCGAGGGCTATTGGAATCAACGCCACAAGACCCGCTCGACCTTCGAGGGCTATTGGACGCGGACCGGCGACAAATATGTCCGCGACGCCGAGGGCCGCTACACCTTCTGCGGTCGCTCCGACGACATGTTCAAGGTGTCCGGCATCTGGGTGTCGCCGTTCGAAGTCGAGAGCGCGCTGATCACGCATCCTTCGGTGTTGGAGGCCGCCGTGGTGCCGGAAGCCGATCCGGAAGGGCTGCTGAAGCCGAAGGCCTATGTCGTGCTGCGCCCGAGCGTCGACCGCGCGACCCTGCACGAGGCGCTCAAGGAGCACGTCAAGCAGAAGATCGGGCCGTGGAAATATCCGCGCTGGATCGAGGTGGTGGACGCTTTGCCGAAGACCGCGACCGGCAAGATCCAACGCTTCAAGCTGCGTGACGGGGCGCAATAGCTGTCATCCCGGCGCGGTCGCCGGCGTGAGGATGCGTCGGCAGGAGTTGGATTCGATCTCTCACCAACACATCGGTGCGCTCCCTCTCCCCGTTCTTTACGGGGAGAGGGTTGGGGTGAGGGGCAGCCGCACGAGTGGTGTGCGTGGAGAGACCTGTACCCCCTCACCCGGATTGCATCTTCGATGCAATCCGACCTCTCCCCGCAAGCGGGGCGAGGTGCACGGAGCGTGCCGAGAGGGCATCTTCCATCATTAGTTCAGCGCGGAGATCGCGATGACCTTGGCTGCATCTGGCTTCCTCACCATCGACTCCGCCGCTCTCGAATATCGCCTGATCGGTCCACAGCTCTCCGAGGCGCCATGCATCGTGCTGCTGCATGAAGGGCTCGGCTGTGTCGGGCTGTGGGGCGACTTCCCCGACAGGCTGCAAGCCGCGACCGGCGTCTCTGTGTTCGCCTATTCCCGCGCCGGCTACGGCGCGTCGACGCCGGTGACCTTGCCGCGGCCGCTCGACTACATGCAGCGCGAGGCGCGCGATGTGCTGCCGAAGCTGCTCGATGCGATCGGCTTCCAGCGCGGCCTTCTCGTCGGCCATTCCGACGGCGCGTCGATCGCCGCCATCTACGCCGGCAGCCGGGCGGACCATCGCCTCGACGGGATCGTGCTGATCGCCCCGCACGTCATCGTCGAGGACGTCTCGGTCTCCTCCATCGCCGCCATCAAGACGGCCTACGAGACCACCGAGCTGCGCGCCAAGCTGGCGCGCTGGCACAAGGATGTCGACAACGCCTTCCATGGCTGGAACGGTGCCTGGCTCGATCCGGCGTTCCGGGCTTGGGACGTCACCGATGTCCTCGCCTACATCCGCGTGCCCGTCGCCGTGATCCAGGGCGTCGACGACCAGTACGGCACCGCCCGCCAGGTCGAGCTCGTCCAGGAGGAGTGCTGCTGCCCGGTCGAGGTGACCATGCTGCCCAAGACCGGTCATTCCCCGCATCGAGAGGCCCCGGAGGCCACCTTGCGGGTCATCGCCGAGTTCGCAGCCGCAACATTGCGCGCCCCGGTATCACAAACATGAAACAAAATGCATGTTCTGGCCTTTTGTCGTAGACGCCAGCCAAAACATGAATTATTGTGCATTTCAACGATAAGCACTCCAACGTAAGGGTGACTCATGGCCGGGGAAGACCGCGTGCTCGCGGGAGGCAAGACGTTCATCGATTTCCAGACCGATCCCTCTCGCTACAGGCATTGGAAGCTGTCGATTGACGGCGAGGTGGCGACGCTCGCCATGGACGTCGACGAGAATGGCGGCCTGTTCGAGGGCTATCAGCTCAAGCTCAATTCCTATGATCTCGGCGTCGACATCGAGCTCGCCGACGCCGTGCAGCGTCTCCGTTTCGAGCACCCAGAGGTGAGGGTGGTGGTGCTGCGCTCGGCGAAGCCTCGCGTGTTCTGCGCCGGCGCCAACATCCGCATGCTGGCGAGTGCCACCCATGCCCACAAGGTCAACTTCTGCAAGTTCACCAACGAGACCCGCAACGGCTTCGAGGACTCATCCGAGAACTCCGGCCAGCGCTTCATCACCGTGGTGAACGGCACGGCTGCCGGCGGCGGCTATGAGCTCGCGCTCGCCACTGATCACATCATTCTCGCCGATGACGGCTCGTCCTCGGTGTCGCTGCCGGAGGTGCCGTTGCTGGCCGTGCTTCCCGGCACCGGCGGCCTGACCCGCGTGGTCGACAAGCGCAAGGTGCGCCGTGACCGCGCCGACGCGTTCTGCACCACAGAGGAAGGCGTCAAGGGCAAGCGCGCCGTGCAGTGGCGGCTGGTCGACGAGATCGCGCCGAGCTCTAAGGTCGATGCCAAGGTGGCCGAGCGTGCCAAGGAGTTCGCAGCCGCTTCGAAACGCAATGCCAGCGGCAAGGGCGTTCAGCTGACGCCGCTCAAGCGGGTCATTGATGCCAGCAGCGTGCGCTACGGCTTCGTCAATGTCGACATCGACCGCGCCGCGCGCATCGCCACCATCACGATATCAGCGCCCGAGGCCGCGCCGCCGGCTGACAGCGACGGCATGGCTGCGCAGGGCGCGTCGTTCTGGCCGCTGCAGGTCGCGCGCGAGCTCGACGACGCCATCCTGCATCTGCGCATCAACGAGCTCGGCATCGCCATGCTGGTGTTCAAGTCGCAGGGCGAGAATTCCCAGGTCCTGGCCTACGACGCCTTCCTCGAAGCCAACAAGACGCATTGGCTGGTCAACGAGATCAGGCACTACTGGAAGCGCGTGCTGAAGCGCATCGACGTCACCTCGCGCACCTTGATCACCCTGGTCGAGCCCGGCTCCTGCTTCGCCGGCACGCTCGCCGAGCTCGTGTTCGCCTCGGATCGGTCCTACATGCTGATCGGCACCATCCAGGGTGACAACCGTCCAGCGCCGGCGATCGAATTGTCGGCGATGAATTTTGGGCCCTATCCGATGAGCCACGGCCTGACGCGTCTGGAGTCCCGTTTCCTGGCCGACCCCAGCGAGCTGGAGCGCGTGCGTGAGCAGGTCGGCAAGCCGCTGGAGGCCGATGAAGCCGAAGAGCTCGGGCTCGTCACCTTCGCGCTCGACGACATCGACTGGGAGGACGAGATCCGCGTCTTCCTTGAGGAGCGCGCCAGCTTCTCGCCGGACAGCCTCACCGGTCTCGAAGCCAATCTGCGCTTCGCCGGCCCCGAGACGATGGAATCGAAAATCTTCGCCCGCCTCACCGCCTGGCAGAACTGGATCTTCCAGCGCCCCAACGCGGTCGGCGAGGAGGGCGCGCTCCGGCGCTACGGCACCGGCGAGCGGCCGAACTACGACATGACGAGAGTGTAGTTTCATCCGTCATGGCCGGGCTCGACCCGGCCATCCACGAGCTACGTAGCTCGCACGACGTGGATGCCCGGCACAACGCCGGGCATGACGAACGGGAAGGTTTCAGGGAGGCACGCCATGAACATGAACATCATGAACGTCGACTACTCGACCAAGATTCCGAACAACGTGAATCTCGCGGAGGACCGCCAGGTTCTGAAGGCGTTGGAAGGCTGGCATCCCGGCTATGTCGACTGGTGGAACGACATGGGCCCTGAGGGCTTCCAGCAGTCGCTGGTGTATTTGCGCACGGCCTATTCGGTCGATCCGCGCGGCTGGGCCAAGTTCGACTACGTCAAGATGCCCGATTATCGCTGGGGCATCCTGCTTGCGCCTCAGGAAGAGGACCGCAAGATCCCGTTCGGCGAGCATTATGGCGAGCCGGCCTGGCAGGAGGTCCCCGGCGAATACCGCGCGCTGATGCGCCGCCTGATCGTGATCCAGGGCGACACCGAGCCGGCCTCTGTCGAGCAGCAGCGTCACCTCGGCAAGACCGCGCCCTCGCTCTACGACATGCGCAACCTGTTCCAGGTCAACGTCGAGGAGGGGCGTCACCTCTGGGCGATGGTCTATCTGTTGCAGAAGTACTTCGGCCGTGATGGCCGCGAGGAGGCCGACGAGCTGTTGCGCCGCCGCTCGGGCGATGCGGACTCACCACGCATGCTCGGCGCGTTCAACGAGAAGACGCCGGACTGGCTGTCGTTCTTCATGTTCACCTACTTCACCGACCGTGACGGCAAGATGCAGCTGCACAGCCTCGCGCAGTCCGGCTTCGATCCGCTGTCGCGTACCTGCCGCTTCATGCTGACCGAAGAGGCGCATCACATGTTCGTCGGCGAGACCGGCGTCGGCCGCGTCATCCAGCGCACCTGCGAGGCGATGCGCGCCGCCGGCATCGACGATCCCAACGACATCGCGAAGGTGCGAGCGCTGGGCGTGATCGACCTGCCGACGATCCAGAAGAAGCTGAACCTGCACTACACGCTGTCGCTCGACCTGTTCGGCTCGGAGGTCTCGACCAACGCCGCCAATGCCTTCAATTCCGGCATCAAGGGCCGCTATCACGAGACCCAGATCCAGGACGATCACCAGCTCAAGAACGCCACCTATCCGGTGCTGAAGTTCGTCGACGGCGAGATCAAGCGTGTCGACGAGCCGGCGCTGACCGCACTCAACATGCGGCTGCGCGACGACTACTCGCAGGACTGCATCAAGGGCCTGCTGCGCTGGAACAAGATCATCACCACGGCCGGCTATGAGTTCGAGCTCAAGCTGCCGCATACCGCCTTCCACCGCGCGATCGGCGAGTTCAAGGACGTCAATGCCACGCCCGATGGCATCCTGATCGACGAGGGCACCTGGCAGAAGCGCAAGGGCGACTGGCTGCCGTCGACCGACGACGGCGCCTACATCGCCTCGCTGATGCAGCCGGTCACCGAGATCGGCGAATACGCCTCGTGGATCGCCGCGCCCAAGGTCGGCATCGACAACAAGCCCGGCGACTTCGAGTATGTGAAAATCGAGACCTGAGAAGAGGCGAGTGGGGAGTGGCGAGTAGCGCATAGGGGAAGCAGCCTATTCGCTATTCGCTATTCGCTATTCGCTATTCGCTAGCTCCGCGTGACGGCGTCTCCAAACCTCTCCCCGCCCTTTGCGGGGAGAGGTCGGATTGCGCAGCAATCCGGGTGAGGGGCATGGCACATACGCGGCCAGGACGCGGGTCTGACGGACAGGCACGACGGCGCTGCTCGGTTTCGAACGTCTTGGAGATGAGCCGAGGTCCGGCCAAGTCATTCGAGATAAGACGCACTTCCCGTGCCGCTGCCCCTCACCCCGACCCTCTCCCCGTGAAGAACGGGGAGAGGGAGCGCACTGGTCGTGTAGTTATCTCACTGCCTCAGCTATCCCACCCCGCGCCCGGAATCCCCGGGTTCGCGTAGACGATGCCGCCGTCGACCGCGATCGTATTCCCGACCACATAGTCACCCGCGCGCGAGGCGAGGAAGATTGCCGTGCCGGCCATGTCCTCGTCGGTGCCGACGCGGCCGGCCGGCACGCGCGCGGCGACCTCATCGGCATTGTCGCGGGCGGCCTTGTTCATGTCGGACTTGAACGGCCCTGGCGCGATCGCGGTGACCACGATGTGGTCATGGATCAGCTTGGCCGCCATCCGCCGCGTGAGGTGGATCAGGCCGGACTTGCTCGCCGCATAGGAATAGGTCTCGAGCGGGTTGACGAAGATGCCGTCGATCGAGGCGATGTTGATCACTTTGGCGGGCCGCTCGACGCTGGCCGCCGCGCGCAGCGGCGCCGCCAGTGCCTTGGTCAGGAAGAACGGCGTCTTGAGGTTGAGGTTCATCACCTTGTCCCAGCCGCTCTCGGGAAATTCGTCGAACTCTGCGCCCCACGCCGCGCCCGCATTGTTGACGAGGATGTCGAGCTTGGGCTCACGCCTTTTGATCTCTGCCGCGAGCATCTCGATCCCGGCCATCGTCGAGATGTCGATCGGCAGCGCGATGCACGCGCCGTCATATTCGGCGGACAGCTGCTTGGCGGTCTCCTCGCACGGGCCGGCTTTTCGCGCCGTGATGTAGACTCGCGCTGCGCCATGCGCGAGCAGGCCTGATGCGATCATCTTGCCGATGCCGCGCGAGCCACCGGTGACGAGCGCGATGCGCCCTTCGAGGGAAAACAGATTTCTGAGCATGACGCCTCCCGTTTCTTTTATCGATTGCGGTTGTGAGCGGGGCACATCGGTGCTGTCAAGTGAGGCGCGGTCGGACGCAGGGCTCCGAACTCGGGTTAACGGCGGTTTGCGGCTTGTGTGAAGTCTGATTCGCTTGGTGGAGCTGATTCGGAGCTTCTGCCATGAGCGTCACCACCGTCTTTGTTCCCGAGAAGTCGCGCCTG
>JBARNF010001325.1:0-1592 GCA_049802835.1 Bradyrhizobium sp. | reverse complement strand
CCGTCGGGGTCTCCGCCGGCTTCGCCAACGTATGCAGGACCATCCGTTCGAGCTCGTCGATGAGATCGCGGTCTTCGCCCGCCGGCTCCTGCTGATGCTCTTCGAGCCCGTCGAGGATCGACTTGATGCGGTCGATGGTGGACAGGATCAGCGTCACCGCCTCGCCAGTGGCCGGCATCCCGTCGCGGAACTTGCCCATCAGGGTCTCGGCGGCGTGCGCCAGCGCTTCCAGCCGCGGCAGGCCGAGGAATCCGCACGTGCCCTTGATGGTGTGGACCAGACGGAAAATGTTGTCGAGAATCTTGGCGTTGTTCGGATCCTGCTCGAAACGGACCAGCTCGACGTCGACCACATCGAGGCTCTCGTTCGTCTCGGTGAGGAATTCCCGCAGCAAGTCGTCCATTGAAAACTCTTTCGTGACCAGGCACGCGCCTGAGCTTTTCGGGAGCGGCCACAGTCTCTGGGGAAAGAGTTTAAGTTTGGTTGCGTCGCAGCGCCGGACGGGGACATCCTCTTCATTTAATTCCGCTATCGGACGCGGTGGAGGTCGCCTTCTAACCCTTTGCTAACCAATTCGAGGCCCGGCAGGGTCGATATCCCGCGAAACGGGAGGCGCGGAGAGACTTCACCTCGCGGCGACGACGATCGCCTCGCCTTCGCTTTCCATCGTCGCCACGAAGCCGCAGGTTCGCGCCAGCAACCCGGTGTAATAGGGCTGGATGGCATGGGCATCGACGGTTTGCCCTTCGGCGCCGCCGGCGAGCAGGGTGGCGAGGCCCTGGGGCAGACGCGCGTTCAGCCCGGTCGCCGTGACGCGGAACCCGTTCGATTCGCCCTCCCCGACCGCGTCGACCGCGAGCGCGCCGCCGCGCGGAATGGCGTGAGCCGCCACCACCAGCATGTTGAGGAGCAGCTTCACGTGATTCTTCGCCATGAATATCCGCGGCAGGTTCCAGGAGAGCTTCACCTTGTCGTCCTCGATGAACCCGCGCGCGACCTTCTCGGCGTCACCGAGATCGATCTGCGCGCCCGCGGAGCCGGCCGCGCCGAACGCCAGCCGGCAGAATTGCAGCCGGGCGGACGCGGTCCGCGCGCTCTTCTTGATCAGGTCGAGCGCGAATTTCCGCGTCTCCTCGTCCTCGGACTCCTCGAAAACCTCGAGACCGTTGACGATCGCGCCCGCCGGGCTGATCAGGTCGTGACACACGCGCGAGCAGAGAAGAGCTGCAAGATCAAGCGGCTCGAGGGTAACGGCGCCGGACATGAACGGGGTCTCCGGTGGAATCGGACCAAGCCATCCACCGAATCGGATTACATGCCGAAGGTGGGTGGCGTGTGATACACCCCGCCCGACCGACATGCCAAGGCGAGACGAGCCCCTCGCGTTTCGAAAACTCCAACCCATTGCAGGCCATGGACACCGAGCTCGTGGATCAATTGACGGCGCTCGTGGCGCGGGCCGGGCGAGCCGTTCTGGATGTGGCTCGTTCCGGGCTGAACGTGCGGGCGAAAGCGGACGAAAGCCCGCTGACCGCGGCCGACGAGGCCTCCAATGCGATCCTGCTCGCAGGACTGTCGCGGCTCATGCCGGG
>JBARNF010001324.1:0-4103 GCA_049802835.1 Bradyrhizobium sp. | reverse complement strand
ATTGACGTCGCTCGGCCGTCGTTATCGCGCCCGCAAAATCGAAATCGTCCCCCTCTACGAGTCAGAGGACTAGGCACGCCGCAGATGACCCGCCCGAAGCGTCTTTCAGAAATCCCTAGCGGCTCCTGGCCGCGTCGCATGCCTGCTGCGCTTGCGGCCGGCTATTGCGGGGAAACGACGGTTGAGGCCTTCCTTAGTCGCGTCGGGAAAGAGTATCCTTGGCCCCGGGTGAAAGAGGGCCGCCGCCAGCTATGGCTAATCGACGATTTGGACAAGGCCATCGTGCCGGCATCCCGGGAATACGACGCCGCAGAGGATCTGTGATCGTGGCGCTTAAGCTACCGCGCTACGTCCTGCCCAAGACGCTCGCCGGCGGCCGGCAAGCGTTTTACTATACCGTGCCGACCAAATATCGAAAGCTCGGTTGCACCATCCCGAACGAGCCCCTTGGCGACTATATCACTGCATGCGGCGCTGATGGCGAAGGCGGCCGAGCCGCCGTCTTGAATACCCTGTTCGACGAATGGTTTGACAGGATGATGGGCAAGCCGAGCGAGGACAACCTTGCCGGCGCCCGCATCGGAACGATTGATTGGCTCTTTCGCGAATACAAGCGCTCAAAGGCCTACCTGGAGAAGGTCTCCAAACGATCGCGCCCGGGCTATGAGCATAGCATGCAGGCCATTGGCGATATGCTCAACAAGAAGGGCGAGCGCATCGGGGCGTTACCGATCAAGAGCATTTCGCCGCGCGCGGCCGATCTGCTCTATGAGAAATTCATCCGAGACGACAAAGGCGAGCCGGTCTTATTGCGCCGGGGCGAGAAATTCGTGGGCCTATGCCGCAAGGCGTGGCGCGTAGTGCACCGCCTGTACCCGGCCGAATTCGCCAAGGACGTGCCGAATCCATGGCCGGGCGTCACCATGAAGACGCGTGTCAAGGCAACCAAGCTCGCCGTCACCCGAGAGCAGGTCTACACGTTCGCCAACGGGGCCGTGGAGCGCGGGGAAGTCGGCGCGGCGGCGGCTGCCGTCATCTGCTTTGAATGGCTCCAGAGGCCGGAGAACATCTTGGCGGGGCACATCCGCTGGACAGGCTACAGGGCGAACAAGAATGGTGCGCCCACAATCCAGATCGAGCACCACAAAACCGGGGCCAAGATCGACCACCCGCTTGAAGATGTCTTGGACGACGGCACGGCCGTGCAGCTTTATCCCGAGGCCGAGGCCATCCTTGCGCACCTGAAGCGGCTGGGGACACCCCTGATCCTGCGCGAGGTACTGCCGGCGACGGACAAGCGCCATGCTCGACCGGGCGTGAAGGCGTTTGCCAAACCCTATTCGTTTTCCGGAATGCAGAAGATCGTCCAGCGATTGCGTAAGGATATCGGGCTGCCTCCGGAGTTCACCTTGGACGCTTGCCGCCATGGTGGAATGACCGAATTGGAGGAGGCGGAGTTGACGGAAGGACAGGGGCGCGCCCTCTCTGCCCACCGCACCCGCGAGAGTTACGCGGGCTATGCCAAACGCACCGCGCCGCGCATCCTCGCCGCAACGCGCAAGCGGCGAGCGCACGTTCTCGCAAACCAACCTGAAACAGAAGCGCCAAAGAATGTGTTTCGAAAGGAAAAATCAGCCATCAATGATCTTTAGGCGTCTTAGGTCTGCTTTCGGGCCAGAGGCAGGCATCCAAGGGCAGAATCCGGGAGGTCGACTTGGATCAGCAGACATTACCAAGCGTAACGGACAACAGCCAATCCCGCGCAATTGCCCGTGATGTTCGAGAACTCACCCTCGCGAGGTACTGCCGCCGATAAGCCATTCCGCCAAAAGAGCGAACTCGTTTGGCGCGAGCTACCACACGCAACCGGCCAGCTTCACGGTGGTCAGCGAATGGAATGCAAACGTTGCGAACGCCGCTCCTCCAACGCCGAGCCCACCGATCAGGACGAACACTAGCCGATACCACCCAATCCTAGTCATGAGAGACGTGAAGGTTCCGACGAACTTGGCGCTGATGGCGGCGAAGTCGCCTTCGAGCCTCGCCCGCTGCCGCCTGACTTCGCTGGCGATGGCATTCAGCGTGAAGAACTGGTTCACGATAGATACGGACAAGAACAGCACAAATATCCATGCCCCCGCAAGAACGGCGAGGTTCGTCCATGCTTCAACACCACAGTTCGTCGCCGATTTCAACTGCGACGCAACCACGACGGTAGCGATCGGTATGCCCAGCAACTGACCTTGAATGTCGACGAACGTCTTGTGGATGCGCGTCAGGAAGTCCAGGTTGGCATTTTCGATATCGGTTCTGATCTTGTCGTAAGAAAAGCTCGATACGAAGAGACGATAACCGTCGTCCAGGCTCGTCACGAGGTGATCCATGTTACGGACCAAGTGATCAAAGCGCGCCGCCTCGGATTGCGACCTGGTCAGCGCTGCAATCGTGTCACTCAGGATCGTCAGCTTCTGAGCGCGGTGCAGATGGTCTTCGAACTGATGGATCAAACGCTCGATGGCGGCCGTATCGACGGTCTTCAAGATAGCGGCTGCGTAGCGCACTGGCACCTCTATCTTGCCATCCTTGAAGTAGAATAGCTTCTGCTCGTCTCTATCCAGAAAAGCCGCGGCTTCGGCCAGCAGCTGCACGAGCGATACGATGGCGCGATAAGACTTCAACAGTGGCGGTGATATATCTCGATCGCTCAGACGACCGTCGACTACGTAGAATCTCGGCGGAAATTCGATGAATCCCCTGGGCGAGGCTAGAAGACCGTCGAGGTTTCTAGCTAGGATACCCAGCGACAATTTCGGTGCTCCGACGTGTACCTCGACCTTGTCCCCAAGCGCCACCTGACCGACGTCACCCGTAGGGTAGAAATTAATCTCACTTGCCACAGCATCACTGGCCGCCTCAATCATGCGTACCATATTCAGGATTTCATCGGTCGCGACCGAAAGTGTGCCACGGCCCCCGTCAAGAAAATTGACGTTGTCGTAGCAGCGCAGCAGATCCTGCCACGTCGGTTTACTCACTGATGTTCGCCTTTAGCTCTGCCGCCAGTTCAGCGGGGATTTCGGTTAGGGTGAGCGTGTTTGCCGTTGCGTTGTAGCGGACCTTCCCTTCGGTGATGGCTTCACGTTCGAATTCGACCGACCAGAGCGGCGTCTTGGCTTTGAAACGAACTAACGTGGCCAAAGCACGCCTATCGGGGATGAAGCCGTCGTTTATCTTACGCGCATCGTCGGTGAGAACAGCTAGAAGCAGCTCGGGTTCATTGGGGTACAACTCATTGGTGAACGCAGTGAGCTGGAGTTGTTCGCGACTCCGGGCGGACACGTCGCAGATGTTCTTCGCCTTCTGTAAGAACTCATCACGTTCGGCCATACTCATCTTCTGCGTCTCAGCAAAATGCTTGAGCGCCGCGACGAGCGACAACGTGTCCTGCTTGTCTTGCACGGTCGTGTCGCAGCCCAGGAACTCCTTGAAGTATTCGGCCACGTCTCCTTTGCCCTTCAGGAAGCCAACGTAACGTTCCTCGCCATTCAACCAAGACGTGAGATTGATTCGGCCGGCAAACCTGAAGCCGTCGAGGTCGAGCGTGGTCACGTCGTTGACGTCAAAGTCCTCGGTGATGGCCGCCCCCAACTTGTCGTTCACGATTGCAATCATAATGAACTGCTTCGCTTCGTCTTCGAAATGCACAAAGAACACGTGACCGCCGGTCGCTCCGGGCTTGCGCCTAGCCTGCGCAACGAGAGTGGTCATAAGCGAATTCGTCAGCAAATCGAAATCCCTCGATCCGCCTCCGATATAGGTCGTTATAAATCCTTGCGTCGGAAAATTGTCAGTGTCAGCGGAAAACTTGCCGTGCGATTTCGCCGCGCGCCGCGCGTAAAGCCGGTGAAGTTCATCGACGACGCGGACGACGGTCGTGCCTTTTTTCAGATCGTTCTTGCCAACTACAAACTCAAAATCATTCTCGTCCTTCCGTCGCAGATCGTGAACGGCGACGTGAAAGATGTTAATCGGCATACGTATCCCCCCCAACATCCTCCGACATTCTTAGCGTTCATTGGCCGGGGCAGCCACGCTCTTTGCAC
>JBARNF010001323.1:0-4872 GCA_049802835.1 Bradyrhizobium sp. | reverse complement strand
GGCGACCTCCGCCGCGACACGCTCGGCTTCCGCTTCAGCTTCAGTTTCGGCTTCAGCTGCCGCCGCCAGCCGATCAGCCTCCGCTTTCGCTGCCGCTTGGGCCGCCAGACGATCCGCTTCGGCCTTCGCGGCGGCTTCGGCGGCGAGGCGCTCGGCCTTGGCTTTTGCGGCGGCTTCGGCAGCGAGTCGATCAGCTTCTGCCTTCGCTGCGGCTTCGGCCGCGAGGTGCTCGGCTTCGGCCTTTGCTGCAGCCTCGGCTGCGAGGCGATCGGCTTCGGCTTTGGCCTCCGCTTCGGCAGCCAGACGATCGGCCTCGACGCTGGCCGCGGCGTGTGCCGCGAGCGATTGTGACGGGCTGTCGGCGACGGGACGCGGCTCGGCGGTGTCGCCTATGGACGCAATGCTGGCTACAGCGTTCGGCGCCACCGCCCTGGCGTGATCGAGACCGAAGAAATCCTTCAGCTGCCCGCCGATGAGGCAGCCGAAGACGTAGGCGCCGACCATCATCAGCGCGACCTCGAGCCACAGTCCGGCACGCCCGGGCAGCACGTTCAACAATGCCATCAGACCACCGATGGCGAAGGCCAGCGCGGCCGGCAGCAGCCAGCTTCTCAGCCAGTCCGGACGCGGCGCGTCCGACCAGGTGCGCCAGCCGACGATACCGCCGATGGCAAGGGCGAGAAGGATCCACAGCAGAAATGTCGCAAGGTCGTACATCATGATGTCAGCGCCTCACTTGACGACGAATTCGATGCGCCGGTTCTGCGCACGGCCTTCGGGCGTATCATTGGAGGCGATCGGCCTGGTCTCGCCGTAGCCTTCCGCGGTCATGCGTGAGGTATCGATGCCGGCCCCGCCGATGTAGCCGAGCACGGCTGCCGCGCGCCGCTTGGAGAGGTCGATGTTGTTCTCTGTATCGCCGACACTGTCGGTGTGGCCTTCGATCGCGATCTCGGCCGCCTTGCAGCGCTGCGCGACATCGACCAGGTGATCGAGCAACGCCAGCGACTCCCTGCTGAGCTCGGCGCTTCCTGTGCTGAAGTGGATGCGCCCCTTTTCGAGCAGCCCATTGAAGGCCGGCTGGCAGGCGTCGACGGCAAGCGGCGGGCTCTCCGGCTTGACGCCGATCTTGACGTCGCCGAGCTTGAAGCCGTCGCCGGCTGCGTCGGCGAGCTCCTTGCGGACCTCCTCGCCCGACTTGTCATAGATGGCTTGGCCCTCGATCGTGACGGCCGCGTCTTTCGCTGCGAGCGTCGTCGACCACAGCCGGGCCAGCGCCGGGAATGTCGCCTTCAGCGATTTGGCGAAATCCGTCGGCGCGCCGTCGCCGATCTTCAGGCCGTCCTCGACCGTCTCGGTGACGAAGCTCGCCGAGGCCGCGCCGACGAGATCGCGCCGCGCGGCCTCGTCCGGCACGTAGCCGCTCAGCCGGACATGGCCGCCCTGCTTCTGCAGTCCAAAGACATAGGGCGAGACCGGGCCGTCGCGGACGTCGACCACGGCAATCGCAAACGGCGCGGGCAGGGCGCCGGCGAGCTCCTCGCGCACCGATGCACCGGTGACGTTCGCAAGCCCCACGCCGCCGATCGAGACCTGGGTCTCGTTGATTTCGGCACGGCCCTCGGAAAGCTTGGCGAGCTCCTTCAGGAGGCTCGTGCTCACCTTGACCACGTCGCCATCGGGAGCGCCGCGCGCAATTTCGATTTTGCTGAGTACGCGTTTCCCGGCGAACGGTCCGATGGCATAACGGAGGATCGTATCGCGAACCGCCATGCTTGGCGCGAGACCGGATAGAATGACGCCCGCGGCATCGAGTTGCGCCGACCAGCGATAGGGCTTGATCTCCGGCGGCACAATGTCGGCCGTTGCCAGGGTCAGCCCGCTCGGCAGCCCGCCGGCAGCAGCCATCGCTTCGTCATACGCCGCGCTGGAGGGGGCCTCGCCCGAGATCGTGTAGTTGGCGTCGGAGATGACGACGCGCCCCGTGCTCAGACGTGCCAGCTCTCCGAGCGCATAGGAAGTGTAGGCATTGAAATCGCCGGCCGGAGCGCCACGCGCAATCTGCATGTGATGCATGACTGAAAGCCCGGGCCATGCCTTCACGGCGGCGGCTTCGAGTGCGCGCCTGATTTCGTCGCTCGGAACGACGCCGGACATCACCACCGACTTGCCCTCGCGCACCGCGCTCCAGATGAACGGCTTGGCCTCCGGCGGCAGGATGGCGACATTGGCGAGCACGGCGCCGCCCGGCAGCTGCCGCGTCGCGGCGATGGCCGCCTCATAGATGTCCGACGATGCGGCCGTGCCGGCGATCGAATAGGCCTTGTCCGCGAGCGCGAACGTGCCGCCGTTGAGCTTGGCAGCCTGGACCAGTCCATGGCCCGCGATGGCAGCGAACTCGGCCGGAGCACCCAAGGCATAGCCGAGGTGATCGACGACCTCACCGCCGCCAGCCGCGGAGCGGGCGGCGTTGAGAACGGCATCCCGGATCGCGGGTGTCGGCACGCCGCCTTCGAGCACAAGCTGGCCGCCATTGCGCGCGGCGCGGAATGTGTAGGGCTTTGGGGTCGGAAGCTTGTCGTAGCTGCCGTCAACGAGCCGGACGCCGTTCACCGTCGCCGCCTCGTTGAGCCGGTTGGGCTGATCAGCACTGAACTCCGGTCCTTCGATGCGCACGTCGCGCCCGGACACCGAGACCTTCAGCGCCGCGGCGGTATCAGGTGCAGCAGCCGCAACGGCGGCGCGCGCGCGCGGTGCAATATCGTCTTCCACACCCGACGTCTTGAAGATCATGGCCGCCAGCCAGAGCACGGCAACGACGATCAGTCCCGCCCACCATTTCGATGGTTGATGCATGTGAGAGCCCCCGTTTCCCCACCTGCGCCCGGTTCACCCGGATCGATCCGTTGTCGTGAACCACGCGTCGAGCGTATCAGAATAGCCCCCGGAGACCAGCCGTCTGCGCGTTGTGTCTTTCACTGTGCACAAGCTGTGAGAGCGTCGTCTTCTGCAAACCTCGGCCGAGCTTAACCCTCCCGAGGGTGCGATCAAAGTATGACCGTTCGACGACGAAGGCCGCAGGCGGGAAGCCTTCGCAGCCGAGCCGATCGCGTCACTCCTCCAGCGCCCGGCGCAGGCGGCGGATGATGACGCCGCGGGCGCGGTCGTCGGCCGCCTGCTCGATGCGCGCGTGGATGTCGAGCAGGAGACCCGACATATCGTTGTGCCAGTCGAGCCGGGTGACCGCCTCCGGCGCCAGGCGCCGCCGGCGTGCAACATCGAGCAGCGTCGGCGCCGCACCGGTGAGCTCATAGGCATCGTCGAGCAGGGGCGAGAACACCTTGGCCGACGGCACGATCCGCTCGGCGACGCGCATCGCCAGCGCCGCGATCGCAGCCTCTTCGCCATGGGACAGGAAAAGACCGCGCGCGATCGGACGGCGGGCCGCGATCCAGCGCGCGATCTCGGCGCCGTCGGCGTGGCCGGAGTAGTCGTCGATCATGCGGATACGCGCCGCGACCTTGATCTCGTCGCCCTGAATGCGCACCGCCTTGACGCCGTCCTGCAGGAAACGCCCCAGCGTGCCGTTGGCCTGATAGCCGACCAGCAGCACCGTGGCCCGGTTGTTCCACAGCCAGTGCTTGAGATGATGGCGGATGCGGCCGGCGTCGCACATGCCGCTGGCGGCGATGATGATGTGGAAGCCGGTCAGCTTGGCGATGGCCTTGCTTTCGTCGACGGTTTCCGTGAAGCGCAGGTGCGGCGACGACAACAGCCGGCCGACGTCGCTGCCGCCGTCGAGGCTGTCGGCGTGCGCGCGAAACACCTCGGTGGCGTGGATCGCCAGCGGTGAATCCAGGAAAATCGGCGCAGCCGGAATTTCGCCGCGCTCCATCAGGCCGACGAGATCGACGATCAGCTCCTGGGTCCGCTCGACCGCGAAGGCGGGGATCAACAGCGGGCCCTTCGCTGCCGCGGCCGCGTGCACCTCGCCGGCCAGACGGCCGCGTCGCAGCTCCGGCGTGGTCGGCTCGCGGATCCGGTCGCCATAGGTGGATTCCGAGATCACGTAGTCGAAACCTTCGGGCGCCTTCGGGTCCGGCTGCAGCAGCTTGGCGTCGGGTCCGACGTCGCCGGAGGCCAGCAGCCGCAGCGGCGCGCCGTCGCTGCCCTGTCCGGCGAGTTCGATCTCGATCGAGGCCGAGCCCAGCAGATGGCCGGCGTTCCAGTAGCGCGCGCGCATGCCGGGAATGATGTCGGTCCAGGTCTCGTAGGGGACGGCTTGAAAATATTGCAGCGAGGCGATGGCGTCGGCCTGGGTGTAGATCGGGCTGACCTCGCCGCGTCCGCGCGCCGTATTGCGCCGGTTCAGCGCCAGCACCTCCTGCTCCTGGATGTTGCCGGCATCCGGCAGCATCCACGAGCAGAGATCGATGGTGCCGCGCGTGGCGAAGATCCTGCCATCGAAGCCCATCCGCACCAGCTTCGGCAGCAGCCCGCTATGATCGATATGCGCGTGCGTCAGCAGCACCGCGTCGATGTCGGCGGGACGGAACGGGAAGTCGCCGTAGTTGAGCTCCTTCAGCGTCTTCTGGCCCTGGAACAGGCCGCAGTCGATCAGGATCCGGCCCTGGTCCGTCTGGAGCAGATAGCAGGATCCGGTCACCGTGTGCGCGGCACCGCAGAAGCGAAGGGTCACACTCATGCGGCGGTCTCCCGGGGACAATGGATCGACGTTCGACGATGGCGCATCACGGACGACCGTTCCCATGGTCGGCCAAGGCATAGCCGTTGTTCGCGCCGGCGGCCGCCGCGGCCAGATCATGCTCCGACGGATCGCAGGTGAACACGCGATAAAGTGGCTCACCCTGG
>JBARNF010001322.1:0-12475 GCA_049802835.1 Bradyrhizobium sp. | reverse complement strand
ACCTGGACCACGCGCTCCATGGCGCGGCCGACCACGACCACCTCGCGATCGGCGGCCTTGGCGGCGTCCGCTACCGCTTTCAGGCGGGCGACGTTGGAGGCGAAGGTCGTCACCGCGACCCGGCCCTTGGCGGCCTTCACCAGTTGGGTAATGGTCTTGGCAACCTCGGCCTCCGACGGCGAGCGGCCCTCGCGCACGGCATTGGTGGAGTCGCCGATCAGCGCCAGCAGACCGGCATCACCGAGCTCACGCAGGCGCTTTTCGTCGGTGGGCGCGCCGATCACCGGCGTCGGATCGATCTTCCAGTCGCCGGTGTGCAGGACGGTGCCGACCTCGGTATGGATCGCGAGCGCATGCGATTCAGGGATCGAATGCGCAACCGGAATGAACTCGACGTTGAACGGGCCGATGTCGACCCGGCCACCGGACGGGATCACCCTGACCGGGATCTTCGCCGGCAGGCGCTCGGCCTCGCACTTGGCCTCGAACAACGCAGCGCTGAACTTGGTCGCGTAGATCGGGCATTTCAGCCGCGGCCACAGATCGATGATCGCGCCGAAATGATCCTCATGGGCATGAGTGAGCACGAGACCGACGAGGTTGCTGCGTTCCTTCTCCAGGAAGGCGACGTCTGGCATGATCAGGTCGATGCCCGGCAGATGCTCCTCGTCGCCGAAGGACACGCCGAGATCGATCGCAAGCCAGGACCGCTGGTGGCGGTTGCCGAGGCCGTAGATCGACAGGTTCATGCCGATCTCGCCAACTCCGCCGAGCGGAGCAAATGTCAGTTCGTCGGGACGCGCCATCTACACCGCTCCTTGGGAGGCGACCGAGCCGAAATGAACATCGCCTGCCGTGATCGGCTCCAATCGTCCCTCCGCGGTCCGCACCAGCATACAACCCTGTTCGTCGATCGTGTCGAAAATTCCCTCGATGATAGCATGCCCGGACCGGATGGCGACGGGCTGGCCGAGGCCTGCTGCCCGCTCCAGCCACAGCCTGCGGATATCACCGAAACCCCGCCCCTCGTCCCAGATACCGAAATATTCGACCCAGCTATCAGATAGCGCCGCGAACAGGTCCTCGGCGGTCACCTGGACGCCGAGATCCGCCAACGACACCGCTGGTGTCGGGGTATCCGGCGGCGCAGCCACCACATTGGTTCCGATGCCGGCAACCACCGCGAGCCCGCCAGCCACCTGCTCCGCTTCGAGCAGCATGCCAACGATCTTGCGTCCGTCAGCCAACACGTCGTTGGGCCATTTCAGCGCGAAAGATGCGTGGCCTTCCGACCGCAGCGCAGCCTCGAGGCTCACCTGGCGCAACGCGCTCTCGATTGCAAGGCCCGCGGCGAAGCCGAGTGTGGCTGCGATCGCCGGAGCCACGTTCAACACTTCCAGCACGGTCGAGGCCAGATTGCCACGCGGGGCGATCCAGGGCCGCTGCCGCCGCCCGCGCCCCGCCGTCTGCTCCGATGTGACGAACCATGACCTCTTGGTGGCGCCGCGGCGCGCGTACGCAAGGGCCTCCACATTGGTCGACCCGGCCTGATCGAACGCGACGAGCCCGTAACCAGCCTTGGCAGCGCGGGCCCCCAGAACAAACGTCATCTAGAACAGTGACTTCGCCGCAGCCGCGGCGGCGCTGACCAGCGGGCCCGGATAGGCGAAGAACAGGATGTTGAAGATACCGGAGATCGCGAGCACCGTGCGCAGCTCGATTCTGACAGGATCGAGGCTCGGCAGCGGCTCGTCGAAATACATCGTCTTGACGATCAGGAGGTAGTAGTAGGCGCCGACGACGCTGGTCAGCACGCCGATCACCGACAGTGTGAACAGCCCGCCCTTGATCGCGGCAACGAACACGTACCATTTGGCAAAGAAGCCCGCGAGCGGCGGAACGCCGGCCAGCGAGAACAGCAGCATCGCGAAGAAGAAGGCGAGCAGGGGATTGGTCCGCGACAAACCTGAAAAATCGCTGATCTTCTCGAACGACTGGCCATTGCGCTTGATTGCCATGATCACGGCAAACGAGCCGAGCGTCATCGCGACATAGATCGCGATGTAGGTCAGCACGCCCTGCGCGCCCTCCACCGTGCCGGCGGCGAGGCCGACCAGCGCGAAGCCCATATGGCCGATCGAGGAATAGGCCATCAGGCGCTTGATGTTGGTCTGGCCGATGGCGGCGAACGAGCCCAGCGCCATCGAGGCGATCGAGACGAACACGATGATCTGCTGCCACTGGAAGGTGATGCCGGGGAACGCGGTGAGCGCGACGCGCGCGAACACGGCGAGAGCGGCGACCTTCGGGGCCGAGGCGAAGAACGCCGTCACCGGGGTCGGCGCGCCTTCATAGACGTCCGGCGTCCACATGTGGAACGGCACCGCCGAGACCTTGAAGCAGAGCCCGGCGAACAGGAAGACGAGACCGAAGATGATGCCGACACTGCCGGTCTTCGTGGCCGCCGCGATCCCGGCAAAGCTCACAGTTCCGGTGAAGCCGTAGATCAGCGACGCACCGTACAGCAGCATGCCCGAGGATAACGCGCCGAGCACGAAGTACTTCAGGCCGGCTTCTGTCGACTTGGCATTGTCGCGATGGCTCGCCGCGACGACATAGAGCGCGAGCGACATCAGCTCGAGGCCGAGATAGAGCATGATCAGGTCGCCGGCCGAGATCAGCACCAGCATGCCGAGCGTCGAGAGCAGCACCAGGATGGCATATTCGAAGATGCGGCGGTCGGGTGCGGCCAGGAATTCCACCGACATCACCAGCGAAGCGATCGAGCCGAGCAGCGCCAGGATCTTCAGGAAGCGCGCGTAGCTGTCGGCGACGAAGCTGCCGCCGAACGCCTGCCCGCCCGGTTGCCGCAGCACCAGGATGCCGACCACGATGAGCAGCACCACCGCAAGGCCGGTGACGAGCCCCGTCGCCCCCTGCCCCCGGAATGCGCCCAGCATCAGCAGCGCCATGGCTCCCAGGGCCAGCAGCAGCTCCGGCAGCACCACCCAAAGCTGAGCCCCAAAATTCTCGATCATCGTCTTTGTCCCGACCTCTTAAGGTCTTTATTGGAGCAGCGCGGCGGCCTTCACGGCCGTCACGGCTGTATTGTAATTGTTCACCAGCTGCTGCACCGACGCCGCCGACATGTCGAGGATCGGCTTCGGATAGACGCCGAACAGGATCGTCAGCGCCACCAGCGGAAACAGGATCACGCCTTCACGGAAGGTCAGGTCCTTGATGCTGGCGAGCGACGGCTTGGTCAGCGCGCCGAACACGACCTTGCGGTAGAGCCACAGCGCATAGCAGGCCGAGAGGATAACGCCAAAGGTCGCGAAGAACGCGGTCGGGATCGACACCTTGAACGTGCCGAGCAGGGTCATGAACTCGCCGACGAAGCCGGAGGTGCCGGGCAGACCGACATTGGCCATCGTAAACACCATGAACACCAGCGCATAGACCGGCATCCGGTTGACAAGGCCGCCATAGGCCGCGATCTCGCGGGTGTGCATGCGGTCGTAGACGATGCCGACGCAGAGGAACAGCGCGCCGGAGACGATGCCATGCGAGATCATCTGGAACACGCCGCCGGCGACGCCCTGCATGGTGCCGGCGAAGATGCCCATCGTCACGAAGCCCATATGCGCCACCGAGGAGTACGCGATCAGCTTCTTGATGTCCTCCTGCATCAGCGCGACCAGCGAGGTGTAGATGATTGCGATCGCCGACAGCGTAAAGACCAGCGGCGCGAAGTCGTGCGAGGCCAGCGGGAACATCGGCAGCGAGAAGCGCAGGAAGCCGTAGCCACCCATCTTCAGCAGGATCGCGGCCAGGATGACCGAGCCCGCGGTCGGCGCCTCGACGTGTGCGTCAGGAAGCCAGGTATGAACCGGCCACATCGGCATCTTCACCGCGAACGAGGCGAAGAAGGCCAGCCACGCCCAGGTCTGCAAGGACCGCGGCACGGCGGTATGCATCAGGGTCGGAATGTCGGTGGTGCCGGCGTTCCAGTACAGCGCCATGATGGCGAGCAGCATCAAGACCGAGCCGAGCAGCGTATAGAGGAAGAACTTGAACGATGCGTAGACCCGGCGCGGACCGCCCCAGACACCGATGATCAGGAACATCGGGATCAGGCCGCCCTCGAAGAACAGATAGAACAGCACGAGGTCGAGCGCGGAGAACGTGCCGACCATCAGCGTTTCCAGGATCAGGAACGCCATCATGTATTCGCGCAGCCGGTTGGTGACCGACTTCCAGCTCGCGATGATGCAGAACGGCATCAAGGCGGTGGTCAGGATCACGAACGGCAGCGAGATGCCGTCGACTCCCATGTGATAGCTGATGCCGGCGGCGAGCCAGTTCGACTTCTCGACGAACTGGAAGTCCGTCTGCGCGGGATCGAAGCGCAGCACCAGGATCACCGATATCGCGAAGGTGATCAGCGTGGTCCACAGCGCGATCCAGCGCGCATTGCGCCGGGCCGCCTCGTCATCGCCACGCACCAGATAGATCAGCAGCGCGCCGACGACGGGAAGGAAGGTGACGACCGACAGAATTGGCCAGGTGGTCATTGCTGGCCTCCCATGAACATGAACCAGGTGATCAGGCCGGCGACGCCGATCAGCATGGCAAAGGCATAATGATAGAGATAACCGGTCTGGATCTTGACAACGTTGCGGGTGACGTCGAGCACCCGCGCCGAGACGCCGTCCGGACCGAAGCCGTCGATGACGAACCCGTCGCCCTTCTTCCAGAGGAAGCGGCCGAGCCACTTCGCCGGACGAACGAAGATCAAATCATACAGCTCGTCGAAGTACCACTTGTTGAGCAAGAACCTGTAGAGCAGCGGCTGCTGGGTCGCCAGCTCCTCCGGGAGGTACGGACGGCTGACGTAGAAGAGCCAGGACACGAAGAAGCCGAGAACCATCATCACGAACGGCAGCTGGCCGAGCCAGAGCGGCATATGCTCCATGTCCTCGAGAATGTGCGGATTCATCTTCAGCGACTCGCCGAAGAACTCCTCGACGCCGTGCGGATGAGTGAAGTACCCCCTGAACAGCAAGCCGGCAAAGGCCGAACCGAATGCGAGCACGAAGAGCGGAACCCGCATCCAAATCGGACTCTCATGCGCGGCCTCGTAGTGATGCTGGTCGTGCGGCGCACCAAAGAAGGTCTTCCAGATCAGGCGCCAGGAGTAGAACGAGGTGAGGCCGGCGGCGACGATGGTGAGGAAGTACGCGTAGGTCGCGAACGGATTATGTGATGCGTAGGCAGCCTCGATGATCGCATCCTTGGAATAGAATCCGGCAAACAGCGGGAAACCCGTCAACGCCAGGGTGCCGATCGTCATCACCGCAAACGTATACGGGATCTTGCGCCACAGGCCGCCCATGTTGCGGATGTCCTGCTCGTGATGCATCGCATAGATCACCGAGCCGGAGCCCAGGAACAGCAGCGCCTTGAAGAACGCATGCGTGAACAGATGGAACATGCCGACCGAATAGGCGCCTGCTCCCATCGCCACGAACATGTAGCCGAGCTGCGAGCAGGTCGAATAGGCGACGATGCGCTTGATGTCGTTCTGCACCAGACCGACGGTCGCGGCGAAGAAGGCCGTGGTGGCGCCGAAGAACATCACGACGGCCTGGGCGTTGGGCGCGAGCTCGAACAGCGGCGACAGGCGCGCCACCATGAACACGCCGGCGGTGACCATGGTCGCGGCATGGATCAGCGCCGAGACCGGGGTCGGACCTTCCATCGCGTCCGGCAGCCAGGTGTGGAGCAGGAACTGCGCCGACTTGCCCATCGCGCCCATGAACAGCAGCAGGCAGGTGAGCGTCAGCGCGTCGGCGTTCCAACCGAAGAAGTTGATGGTCTTGCCGGCGAAGCTCGGCGCGGCGTTGAAGATGGTCTCGAAGTCGGTCGACTTCGCCAGCAGGAACACGGCGAAGATGCCGAGCGCGAAGCCGAAATCGCCGACGCGGTTGACCACGAAAGCCTTGATCGCGGCCGCATTCGCCGACGGCTTCTGGAACCAGAAGCCGATCAGGAGATAGCTGGCGAGACCCACGCCCTCCCAGCCGAAGAACAGCTGCACGAGGTTGTTCGCGGTCACCAGCATCAGCATCGCGAAGGTGAACAGCGAGAGATAGGAGAAAAAGCGCGGACGGTTCGGATCCTCGTCCATGTAGCCAATGGAATAGAGGTGCACGAGCGAGGACACGCTGGTCACGACGACCAGCATCACCGCGGTCAGCGTGTCGACGCGCAGCGCCCACGACACCTGGAGCTCGCCGGAATTGATCCAGGGCAGCAGCTCCTTGACCCCGGCCTCGTGGTGCATGAAGCCGACGCTGATCAGCATCGCCCAGGACAGGGCAGCCGAGACGAACAGCAGCGCCGTCGTGATCGCCTGGGCGGCCCAAGTGCCGGCCGCCGGCGGCTCGGCGACATGGTGGTCATCGTGGCCATGGCCGTGATCGTCATGGCCATGCGCCGCGTCACCGTGGTGATCGCCGTGGTCGTGATGCTCGACCACATCGCCGCTCGGGTTGCGCGCATGCGCCCCGAGCAGCGCGATCAGGCCGGCCAGGATCGCGCCCAGCAGCGGCAGAAAGACAATGGCCTGGATCATTCGCCCGTTCCCTTACGCATGACCTTGCCGGCGAGCCGGCCCCCACTTGTGCGGATCATGCGCCTTAGCCCTTCATCAGATTAACGTCTTCGACCGCGATCGAGCCCCGGTTGCGGAAGTAGACCACCAGCACGGCAAGACCGATCGCAGCCTCTGCCGCCGCGACCGTCAGCACCAGCAGCGCGAACACTTGGCCCACGATGTCGCCGAGGAAGGTCGAGAACGCCACCAGGTTGATGTTGACGGCGAGCAGGATCAGCTCGACCGACATCAGAATGACGATGATGTTCTTGCGGTTCAGGAAGATGCCGAGGATACCGAGCGTGAACAGCATCGCGGCCACGGCAAGGTAATGTCCCAATCCGATGGTCATTTCACCCACTCCGCCGCATCCGTATCCTGCAGTCCCTGCCCGACCGCCACCTTGCGGACCGCCATCGCCAGCTCCGGCGTGCGCGCGTTCTGGACGTTGATGTCCTGGCGCTTGACGCTCGCCTTGTGGCGCAGGGTCAGCACGATCGCGCCGATCATCGCCACCAGCAGGATCATGCCCGACAGCTGGAAGTAATGGATGTACTTCGTATACAGCACGAGGCCGAGCGCCTCGGTGTTGGTGACGTTGGTCGGGATCGCCGCCGTGATCGCCTTTGGCGTCGTCGGGTTGATCACCCAGTAGGACACGGTGAGCAGCAGTTCGAACAGGAAGATGCCGCCGATGACGAGGCCGATCGGCATGTACTGCAGGAAGCCCTCGCGAAGCTCCGTGAAGTCGACGTCGAGCATCATGATCACGAACAGGAATAGCACCGCGACCGCGCCGACATAGACGACGACCAGGATCATCGCCAGGAATTCGGCCCCCATCAGCACGAACAGGCCCGAGGCGTTGACGAAGGCGAGGATCAGGTAGAGCACCGAATGAACGGGATTCTTCGAGACAATCACCATCACGGCCGAGGCCACGCAGACCGCCGCGAACAGGTAGAAGAAGAGCGCAGGAAGGATCATCGTCAATGCTCCGTCATTCCGGGGCGCGCGAAGCGCAAACCCGGAATCTCGAGATTCCGAGTCTGGTCCTTCGGACCATCCCGGAATGACGCGTGGGATTCAGAGGGGATCATCGGACGGCCTTCAGCGGTACGGCGCGTCGAGCGCGATGGCTTTGGAGATCTCGCGCTCCCAGCGGTCGCCATTCGCGAGCAGCTTGGCCTTGTCATAGTAGAGCTCCTCGCGGGTCTCGGTCGCGAACTCAAAGTTCGGTCCCTCGACGATGGCGTCGACCGGGCAGGCTTCCTGGCACAGGCCGCAATAGATGCACTTCACCATGTCGATGTCGTAGCGCACCGTGCGGCGGGTGCCGTCGTTGCGGCGCGGACCGGCCTCGATCGTGATCGCCTGCGCCGGGCAGACGGCTTCGCACAGCTTGCAGGCGATGCAGCGCTCCTCGCCGTTAGGATAGCGGCGCAGCGCGTGCTCGCCGCGGAAGCGCGGCGAGATCGGCCCCTTCTCGAACGGATAGTTCAGCGTCGGCTTGGGCTGGAAGAAATAGCGCATCGCGAGGAAGAACGCGGATACGAATTCCTGCAGCAGCAAGGACCGGCCAATGGCGGAGATGTTCATAACAGCCTCATTTCGGCGCGATGCCGGCGAAGTGCAGCACGCCCGCGACGATCACCACCATGGCCAGCGACAGCGGCAGGAACACTTTCCAACCCAGGCGCATCAACTGGTCGTAGCGGTAGCGCGGCACGATCGCTTTCGCCATCGCAATCAGGAAGAACATGAAGAACAGCTTGAGTGCGAACCAGATGACGCCCGGCACCCAGTTGAACGGCGGCAGGTCGATCGGCGGCAGCCAGCCACCCAGGAACAGGATCGTCGCCAGCGCGCACATCGTGGTGATCGCGACATATTCGCCCAGCATGAACAGCAAATACGGCGTCGAGCCGTATTCGACCATGAAGCCGGCGACGAGCTCGGACTCCGCCTCGACGAGGTCGAACGGCGGGCGGTTGGTCTCGGCCAGTGCCGAGACGTAGAACACCACGAACATCGGGAACAGCGGCCAGACGTACCAGTTCAGGATCGTCAGCTGCGGCAGCCCGATCAGGCTGGCGAGACCGCGCACATGCTGCGCCTCCACCACGGCCGAGAGGTTCAGCGTACCGGCACACAGCAGCACGGTGATGATCACAAAGCCGATCGAGACCTCGTAGGACACCATCTGCGCCGCCGAGCGCAAGGCCGCGAGGAACGGGTATTTCGAGTTGGACGACCAGCCGGCCATGATGATGCCGTAGATCGACAGCGACGAGATCGCGAAGATGAAGAGAATGCCGACATTGATGTCGGCGATCGCCCAGCCGAGATTGGTCGGGATCACCGCCCAGGCCGCCAGAGCCAGCACGCACGACACCAGCGGCGCCAGCAGGAACACGCCCTTGTTGGCGCCGGCCGGAATGATCGGCTCCTTGAGCACGAACTTGAGCAGGTCAGCGAACGACTGGAACAGGCCCCACGGGCCGACCACGTTGGGACCCCTGCGGATCTGCACCGCTGCCCAGATCTTGCGGTCAGCGAGCAGGATGTAGGCGATCGCGACCAGAAGGAGGACGAGCAACAGGACGCTCTCTGCGACCATGACGATCAGCGGCCAGAGAAAGCCGGTCCAGAACGAGCTTGCGAAGAAATCAGCCATCAGGTCACGCTCACTCCGCTGCCGTCAGCATCTGCCCGGAGGCAAGACGGGAACATTCCGCCATGACCGCCGAGGCGCGCGCGATCGGATTGGTGAGATAGAAGTCTTCGATCCGCGCCTTGAACGGCGCCTTCTCCAGGCTGCCACCCTTGCCGGCCAGCGTCTTGATGTCGGCCAGCTTGCCGGCCTCGATCTGGTCGATGCGGCCGAGATGCGGCGCCGCCTTGATGATCGCGGCTTGCAGCGCGGCCAGCGAGTCGTAGGGCAGCTTCTTGCCAAGCACGTCCGACAGGGCCCGGATGATCGCCCAGTCCTCGCGTGCCTCTCCCGGTGGGAACGAGGCGCGCCCCGTCGTCTGCGCCCTGCCCTCGGTGTTGACGTAGATACCCGACTTCTCGGTATAGGCAGCGCCCGGCAGGATCACGTCAGCGCGATGCGCGCCACGGTCGCCGTGGGTACCGATGTAGACGACGAAAACGCCCTCGGGCACCTCGACCTCGTCGGCCCCGAGCAGAAATAGCACGTCCATGGTGCCGAAGGTCGTCATCTGCGCCGCAGTCAGCCCGGTGCCGTTGAAGCCGATGTCGAGCGCGCCGACCCGCGAGGCGGTGTCGTGCAGCACGGCAAAGCCGTTCCAGTCGTCGCGCACGGCGCTGACGTCCATCGCGATCTTGGCCGCGAGCGACAGGATCGCCGCGCCATCGTGGCGGGCGGCCGCGCCGGTGCCAACCAGCACGATCGGGTTCTTGGCGTTGCGGAACGTGGTCGCAAAGGAATGCTTGCCCGCGGCCACGTCGCTCAAGGAGTCGGTGCCAGCGCCGATGTGCTCGTAAGGATAGGTCAGATCGACCTTGGGGCCGACCAGGCCGACCTTGAGTTGACCCGAGCGCCAGCGCTTGCGGATACGGGCGTTGAGCACGGCCGCCTCCTTGCGCGGATTGGCGCCGACGATCAGGATCGCATCGGCCTGGTCGATACCGGCAATGGTCGGGTTGAGGATGTAGGACGCGCGGCCAGCCTTGGCGTCGAAGCTGTCGCCGCCCTGCACGGCGACGTTGGTGGAGCTGAGCCTGGCGAGCAGATCCTTGAGCGCGAACATCTCCTCGACCGCAGCAAGATCGCCAGCAATGGCGCCGATGCGCTTGCCGTCGATGCGCGCAAGCTTCGTGGCGATCGCCTTGAACGCCTCCGGCCACGATGCCGGGCGCAGCTTGCCGTCCTCGCGGACATAGGGACGGTCGAGGCGCTGGGTGCGCAGGCCGTCGACGACGTGCCGCGTCTTGTCCGATATCCACTCCTCATTCACGGCGTCGTTGATGCGTGGCAGGATCCGCATCACCTCACGGCCGCGGGTGTCGACCCGGATCGCCGAGCCGAGACCATCCATCACGTCGATCGACTGGGTCTTGCCGAGCTCCCACGGCCGCGCCGCGAAGGCATAGGGCTTGGAAGTCAGCGCGCCCACCGGACAGATATCGACCAGATTGCCCTGCAGCTCCGAGCTCAGCGCCTGCTCGAGATAGGTCGTGATTTCCATGTCCTCGCCGCGGCCGGTCGCGCCCATTTCCGGCACGCCGCAGACTTCCGCCGAGAAGCGCACGCAGCGGGTGCACTGGATGCAGCGGTTCATCGAGGTCTTGACCAGCGCGCCGAGATATTTGTCCTCGACGGCGCGCTTGTTCTCGGCGAAGCGGCTGGTGTCGACACCATAGCCCATCGCCTGGTCCTGCAGGTCGCACTCGCCGCCCTGGTCGCAGATCGGGCAGTCCAGCGGATGGTTGATCAGAAGGAATTCCATCACGCCTTCGCGTGCCTTCTTGACCATCGGCGACCGCGTCGAGATCTCCGGCGGCTCGCCCTTCGGGCCCGGCCGGCAATCGCGCACGCCCCAGGCGCAGCTCGCGACCGGCTTCGGTCCGCCCTTCACCTCGACCAGACACATCCGGCAATTGCCGGCGATCGACAACCGCTCATGATAGCAGAAGCGCGGAATCTCGGCGCCGGCCGCCTCGCACGCCTGCAGCAGCGTGTACTCCGGCGGCACATCGATCTCTTTGCCATCGACGATGAGTTTTGTCATTATAAGCCTACCAAAAATCCGATGCCCGCAAGCAACGCTCCCGGAACCGCCAGGACCCGTGCTATCCGCGTAGCGCCAAACGCAGCATAGAACCCGACGCACAGCCCGACCGCCAGACCTGTCAATGCGAGAGGCAGCACGGTTCTCTCCGCGCCCATACCAACCCAAGCTCCGACTCCGCCGCCCACCATCAGTCCAGCGATTAGCCAGAAGATGATCGCGTAGGCGCCGAGGCCATAGTCACCTCTCTCCCCGGAACGGATGTCGGTCAGGAAGCCCATCAGCCCTACTCCGCCGCCACCATGTGCGCGGGATCGCGTACGCCGACGTCGTCGACGTCGGCCTTGTGCAAGTACTGGTCGATGCGCGCCTCGATCTCGTGCCGGAAATGCGCAATCAGGCCCTGGATCGGCCAGGCCGCGGCATCACCCAGCGCGCAGATCGTATGCCCCTCGATCTGCTTGGTGACCTCCAGCAGCATGTCGATCTCACGCTTGTGCGCGCGGCCTTCGGCCATGCGGGTCAGCACGCGCCACATCCACCCCGTGCCCTCACGGCACGGCGTGCACTGGCCGCAGCTCTCATGCTTGTAGAAATACGAGATGCGCGCGATCGCCCGGATCAGGTCGGTCGACTTGTCCATCACGATCACGGCCGCGGTGCCGAGGCCCGAGCGAAGCTTGGAGAGGCTGTCGAAATCCATCGGCGTGTCGATGATCTGATCGGCCGGCACCATGCGCACCGACGAGCCGCCAGGAATCACGGCCTTCAGATTGTCCCAGCCGCCGCGGACGCCGCCGCAATGCTTCTCGATCAGCTCGCGGAACGGAATCCCCATCGCCTCTTCGACATTGCAGGGCCGCTCGACGTGGCCGGAGATGCAGAACAGCTTGGTGCCGACATTATTCGGACGGCCGATGCCGGCAAACCACGCCGCACCGCGGCGCAGGATGGTCGGCGCCACCGCGATCGACTCGACGTTGTTGACCGTGGTCGGGCAGCCATAGAGGCCGACATTGGCGGGGAACGGCGGCTTCAGCCGCGGCTGGCCCTTCTTGCC